>NZ_JBFBDP010000019.1:0-4967 GCF_040701585.1 Streptomyces sp. NPDC093801
CAGTTGCGCACGCGTCATGAGTACCGGACTACCGGATCTGCCCTCGCAGCGAGGGCAGATCCCGCAAACCGATCACGACTCAATACAGGGCCTAGAAGGATCTCCATACAGGCCGGCTGAACTGCAGTTGATTGATCGAAGGCGCACGAGGCATGCCCCTGGTCACCCGCGCCCTGCGGGTCGATGACCGCTCAAGCCCGCTGGGCGCGGAACGACGCGGCGCGCCGCTGGTTGCGCGACCCCTCGGACCTGCCTGAGCCGCAGCGGTGGCGGCTGGGCGGGAGGCCTTCCTCCGCCGCGGCGGCCGCGACCTGTTCGCAGCGCAGGGCCACTCCCGGTCGTGCATCCGCCCGCCCGGCGCAGCTGGCGCGGCCCTCTGCGGGCGGAGCAGGCCGCCTGCGGGCTCAGTGCAGGGGCTTGACGATCGTGTGGGTGATGACCTGGTTGCTGATGTGCTTCACCTCAAGCCTCTGAGTGCCTGCCTGAGGGGCCGGCGTCTTCGCCGGGGCCCGCTCGGCCACAGCCTCGACCTCGGCCGCGGACTCTTCCTCGTCAGCCATGATGTGTTCCTTGTCTTCCGTATACCGCTTGCCCCGCCAGCCTCCCCACCCGGACCGCCGGACAACCGGCGATTCCCAGCCCCCCGGCACCGGCACAAGCAGGCCAGCACCCCCACCGGCCTGCGACTGCGAGGGGGGCTTCAGTCGGCCGGGGCAGGCCAGGCGAACGTCAACCCGGGCCCTGCGCAGCGGCACCGCCCACAGGCCCGGGCCCCGGAGCGGGACCGGGCGTGACCGGGAGACGGCGGGCCACGGCACCGGCGGGGTACATGCTGCCGTGTGCCGCTGCAGCCCGTACTCATTACGACGGGCCCTGCAGCCCGGCCGCCCGGTCAGCTGGCGAGGACGTAGGCCAGAAGAAGCATGACGGAGACGGTCACGCACATGAAGACCACATGGCGGACCGGGACCACGCGGCCGCCGGCCTGGGGTGCCGGGTGCTCTGCGCCGGACCGCAGGTGGTCGCGCAGAATCCTGCCCGACGGGATCGCTCCGATGGTGAAGCCGACCCAGGTGAAGGAGTACATGACCATCATCTGCCGGGCGTTCCACGGTACGGCGCCCAGCGCCCCCAGCGCCGTCATCACCAGCAGGAACACGACGGAAAGACCGGCCGCGACGGCGGTCGGTCTGCGCATCCCGAGGCAGCGGTGTACACCGGCACACAGGACGCAGGTGGCGAACACGGCCATGGCCACCAGCCAGCCGAGGGGGATACGGGTGAGGATGTGGGGTCCCTTCGGGTCGGGCCAGGGGCTGACAGCGTACGTCGTCCCCTGGCCCGACCGCGTCTCAGGCCGCCGTCACCGTCCGGCCCGTCAGCCGAAGAGCGAGGACAGGGTGGAGGTGACTGGCGAGATCAGGTCGTGGCCGAATTGCGTGATCTTCGTGGCGACGGGGGCCACGACCTTCCCGCCGACCTTCGACAGCGAGCCGATCCACTGGGACTGGCCGAAGGTCAGGACGCCGAGGGCGGTGCTGCCCGCGGAGGCCCAGAACTCGCTGCTGTTCCAGCCGTAGCCGATTCCTGTGAGAATCGTGCTGACGCCGGACACCGCCATGGAGGCGATGCCAAGTCCGAAGGCCAACGGCTCCAGGACGATCGCGGCCGGCGGGAACAGCAGGCCCCCCAGACCTGCCAGGGCGCTGGCGTATCCGAGGCCGGTGCTGAGCCAGCTCGTGGCGTTGGCCCACCACTTGACGTCCTTGTACCAGGGGGTGCCGCCGCCGCCCTGGACGGTGTCGTTGTCGGGTGTGTCGGCTGGGGACTTGCCAGCGTCCTTGGCCGCCTGGGCGTCCGCCGCCGCCTGCCGGGCCGCCGCCGCCACCTCCTGCGCGCGCTTGTCGGCGGCGATCTGGTGGGCCTGGCTCGCGGCCTGGGCCGCCGTCTGCGCGTCCTGGCCGGCCTGGGTGGCCGACGCGTGGGCGGAAGCAGCGGAAGCCTGGGCCGCGTTGGCCGACGCGGCCGCGCTGCGTGCCGAGTCGAAGGCGCGGTTGGCCGAGTAGTTCGCCGAGCGGGCGGCGGTACGGGCGGTTGCCGCTGCCTGGCTCGCCCGGTCGGCGGCGGCCTGCGCGTCCTTGGCGGACTGGTCGGCCGCGTCGGCGTTCGTCTTCGCCTGCTGGGCGGACGTGGCGGCCTGCGCGGCCCAGTCCTTGGCCTTGTTCGCCCACTGGACGGCTTCCGCTGCCGCGTTGCGGGCGACGGCCGCCGCCTGCTGGGCGCGTGCGGCGTCCTCCTGGGCCTTCTGCGCGATCTTCGCCGCTGCCGCGATGGCTCCCTGCATGGCGGCGATGTGGCTGGCCGAGTCGGCGTCGAGCTGCGCCGTCTTGTACTGCACCGCGCCGATGAAGTTGCGGCGCATCCACGTCGGTCCCTCCATCGCCGCCTGGGCGTGCGCCCTGGTGTAGGGGCCGGCCTTGTCCGAGGAGAGCAGGGCGGCGGTGGCGACGGCGTCGTCCTCGCGCTGGGCCGCCTCGCCGGTGACGGTGAGGAACTGGTACAGGGCCTCTGTGGTGCCGGCGTTGAGTGCGTCGTTGGCCGCCTTGGTGACGGCCTTGCCCGGGTTGGCGGCCAGTGCGCGGGTGACCGCGACGCGGGCTTCCATCGCGGAGGCCTGGACGAGCCCGCCGTCGAGGAACTTGCCGGCGGCGTCGGGGTCGCTGCTCTCCAGGGCCCTGGCTGCGGCGTAGCCGATGTCCGGCGGCAGGGTGCGGGCGAGGTAGAGGCTGGTCTCCCGGTCGTCCTGCCGCTGGGCGAGCTGCCGGTCGGTGTCGATCCAGACGTGGATGTCGGAGTCGGCGCCGGACAGGGCGAACCGGGCGGCCTCGTGGGACCAGGTGCCGTGGGAGCCGCTCATGACGGCGACGGCGGCCTTGCGTCCGAGTCCTGACGCCTGGGCGGTGTTGCCGGCCTTCAGGGCGGTTTCGGCCTGGGCGATGAGGTCCTTGGTGGCCTGGGCGGCCTGCTCGGCCTGGGTGCGCTTCTCGGCGTAGGCGGCCCGCTCGTTCTGCTCGATCTGGGCGAGCAGGCGGACCTCCTGGATCGCCCGCTGGGTGTCCTGGTCGAGGCGCTGCCACTCCGCCTCTCGGGCGGCCTTCTCCACCTCGACGGCCTTGGCGACCGCTTCGGTGGCGGTGTTCGCGGCCTTGGTGGCCTCGTTGGCGAAGTCCGTGGACTTCTTGGCGTACTCCACGGCCTGGCCTGCATACTGCGCCGCCCACTCCGCCGCCGCGGCGGCGTTGTCCGCGTGGCCGGCGGCGCTGTTGGCCGCGTCCCGGGCGGTACGGGCTGCGGCTGCGGCCGAGTTGGCCAAGGTCTGGGCGGTCCCGGCCGCGTTGGTGGCGATGGTGGCGTTGGTGCTGGCGATCTGCGCCTGGCGCTTGGCTTCGGCGGCTTCGGCCTGCGCGGCGCCTGCGGCTTCGGCGGCGGCGGCCGAGGCGCTGGCGGCGGACGCGGCGTTGCGGGCCGCAGAGGCGGCCGCGCTGCCGGCGTTGGCGGCCTGGGCGGAGGCGGTGGCCGCGCTGTCGGCGGCGGCGGCCGCGCTGCGCGCCTGGGCTGCGGCGTTGCGGGCGACCAGGGCGGCGTCCTTGGCTGCCTGTGCCTGGGAGGCGTCCTTGGACGCGGCGATGGCGGCGTTGTAGGCCTGTGCGGCGGCGGAGCCGGCGTTGGCGGCGGCCTGGCTGGCGGCGGTGGCGGCGTAGGCGGCCCGGCGCGAGGCCTGGATGGCGGCGTGGGAGGCAACGGTGGCGACACGGGCCGCATCGGCGGCGCCGCTTGCGGCCTCGCTGGCCTTGCGGGCCGCCCTGCCCGACTTGGCCACGTCCGCCTGCGCGGCCTGGGCCTCAGCGGCAGCCTTTTCCGCGGCTTCCTTGGCCTTGGCGGCGGCCTCGACGGCACGGGCCGAGGCCTCCTCGGCCTGCTTGGTCATCGCGTCGGCCTTCTTGCCCTCGCGCTGGACGACCGCGACCAGTTCCTGGATCTTCATGGCCTCCTGGTCACGGGCCCGCGCGATGTGCTGGCCGATCTCCAGGAACCACTCGACGTCCCGGGCGCTGCCCGAGAGCGCCCGGGTCGCGTACTTCTGCACCTCCGGGCCCGACTGGAAGGAGAGCTTGGAGACCTCGACCCGCATGTCCTCCAGGCGGGCCGTGTACTGGCCGTCCAGGAGGAACGTCTCGAGCGCCGCCTGCGAACCGTCGTTCAGGGCGGTGTTGCCCACGCGGTTGACGGCCTTGCCGCCCACGGCCATGACCGTGGTCGTGGCCACGCGCAGGTCTTCCATGATGGCGCCCTTGAAGCCGCCGGCGAGGTAGGCGGCGATGGCGGAGTCGCCGCCGTTGATCGCGGTGGTGGCTTCGCGCCTGCTGCCCTTGCCGCCGCCGGCGAGGGAGCTGATGATCGCGACGCGGTTGTCCTCGGCGGTCTCCGAGGCCAGTTTCGTGGCCAGGAAGCTCTGGACGTCGGCGTCGGTGCCGGTCAGTGCGGCGGCAGCAGCGGCCCGGACGGCCTTGCCGCCCAGCAGCCAGGCCTTGACGACCTTGGCGCGGTCGGTGTCGGGAAGCCGGAACGGGTCGCCGTCGCCGCCGTCCGGCGGTGGAACGGCGGCCAGTGCGGCAATGGGGTTGAGGACGAGGCTCGATGCGGTGACGGCAACCGTGGTGGCGGCAACGGCACCGAGAACGCGGCGCCGGCTCCAGTACGTGGTGTCCAAAACGGCCCTTCACTGTTGACGCCCGAGGGCGGGCGTGGTCCTTGGCCGAGGCAAGGCAGTGCTCTCGGCGCATACGGGTCGGTGGGGCGTTACGGCAGCTCGATGGCGTTCCAGTCCCAGCCCGCGGCGGCGGGGACGGCAGCGCTGGAGGTGAAGGGCTGGATGTGCCCGGCGGCGTCGGCCAGGCCGGTGAACA
>NZ_JBFBDP010000019.1:5063-195112 GCF_040701585.1 Streptomyces sp. NPDC093801
GAAACCACCCGCGGTGTTGCCGAGCGAGGTGAAGAAGCCGATCGAGCCGTCGGCGTGGTGGTAGACCATGACCGCGTCGGAGCGGCCGTCACCATTGGCGTCACCGGCGTGGAGTTCGATGGCGTTCCAGTCCCAGCCCGCGGCGGCGGGGACGGCAGCGCTGGAGGTGAAGGGCTGGATGTGCCCGGCGGCGTCGGCCAGGCCGGTGAACATCTTGATGGAGCCGTCGCCGAAGCGGTACATCATGCCGATGTCCGTGCGGCGGTCCCCGTTGAAGTCACCGGAGATCAGCTTCATCGACGCCCGGTCCCAGCTGTTCGGAGGCACCGTATAGCCGGCCGTGAAGTCCCCGAAACCACCCGCGGTGTTGCCGAGCGAGGTGAAGAAGCCGATCGAGCCGTCGGCGTGGTGGTAGACCATGACCGCGTCGGAGCGGCCGTCACCATTGAGGTCTCGCCGTGTGGCCGGGCGCACGGTGTCCTGGATCCACTGTGCGAGGTCGTCGGTGCGGGTGGAGAGGGCCCCTGTACGGGTCTCCGTGGCGGGGGTTCCGAGGCAGCCGCCCTGCCAGGAGCGGGAGGTGACGCCGACCAGTTCACCGGCCGTGTTGAGGAGCGGGCCGCCGGTGTCGCCCTTGCACAGCACGTCCGCTCCCTTGCCGGTGACGGCGAGGGTGGTGGGCGTGCTGGAGTTCACGGTGAAGGTGCCGGTGTGGAGCTTGTCGGGCACCCATTCCGTCTTCGTACGGCCGAAGCCGGCTGCGGTGAGCTCGGCGTTCGCGGCCGGTGCGGCGCCCGCCGGTGTGACCGGCCTGACGGTGGTGACGGCGTTGGCCAGCCGGACGAGGGCGGCGTCACGGTCCTCACGCGGGGCGATCTCGGTGACCTCGACGCTGTTGCCGTCGCCGAACGTGGCGGTGGCCTTCAGGGCCGGCTTGCCCGCCGGGACCGATGTGCCGGGGGTGGCGGCGAAGCAGCTCGCGGCGGTCAGGACCCAGAGGGGGTCGACCAGCGTGCCGGTGCAGGCACGCGAGTGCTCCTCGTCGCCGAGGTTGAGCCTGACCACGGCCGGGAACTGTCCGGTGGCGGCCTCGGGACCGGCCAGCGCCACGGCGGGGGTGTTGGTCGTCAGAGCCGCCGTCGCGCCGATGGCGGCGGCGAGCAGGCCGGAGATCCGCGCGGGGCGCGGACGGGAAAGAGACATGGGGGTTCCTTCGGTTGCACTGCGCGCCCACGGGCCGCCCCCCGTGACAGCGTCACGGAAGGCGGCCCGGGTGTCAGAGGGTGCCGGCGAGGGAGATGGAGCCGAGGGTTCCGGTGATGCCCGCGGTGGTGACCTGTGCGGTAGTACCCCAGGTGCGATCGGTGTGGCGCAGGGTGTGCACGATCCGGTTGTCGGTGGTCGTCACCGCCAGCTGGAGCTCGCCGTCCACCGCTCCGGCTGCGAGGGACTTGACGGTCAGGGTGCCGAGGTAGTCCTTGAGGTCGCCGAAGGACGCCCACGTGCCGTTGCCGTAGCGGATGGTGTGGTACTGGCGCGTGCCGTTGTCGGTGGCGATGACGAGGTGTGCGTCGTTGTCCGCTCCGGCCATGGCCACGGAGCTGATGGGGCCGGTGGCGCCGGCGGCGCCGGCCACGTCTCCCCAGCCGGTCCAATGCCCGGTGGTGGCGCGGATCGTGTGGAACGCCTTGCCACCGGTGACGGCCACGAGCTGCAGCTGGCCGCCGGCGCTGGCGGTGGCGACGGAGGTGACGGCGCCGATGGGGCCGACTGCGCCTGCCACGTCACCGAAGGGCGTCCAGTATCCGTCGGCGTTGCGCACGGTGTGGAACACCTTGCCGCCCGCGACGGCCACCACGTGGAGGTCGGTGCCGATGGACACGGTGGAGATTTGGGTGATGCCTGTCAGGTTGCTGGCCGCGGTGTTGACGTCGCCGAAGGTGCCCCAGGTGCCGTCCGCCTTGCGGACGGTGTGGTAGAGACGGCCGTTTCCGCCGAGCGCCACCACGTGGGTGTCGCCGTTGATGCCGGCGGCTGCGGCCGTGCGGACGCCGCCGATGTTCCCGGCCTTGGCCTGGACGTCGGTGAAGCCCGTCCAGGAGCCGTCGTTCAGCCGGATGCCCTGGTACAGGGTGGAGCCGGCCTGGACGAGGGCCTCGGCCTTCCAGCCGGGCGTGAGCGCGCGCACGCCCTGCACCCAGTCGTTGAGGTCGTCGATGCGCGCGGTGACGGCGCCGGTGCGGGTCTCGGTCGCCGGGGCGCCGAGGCAGCCGCCCTGCCAGGAGCGGGAGTTGATGCCGACCAGTTCACCGGCCGCGTTGAGGAGAGGGCCGCCGGTGTCACCCTTGCAGAGAACGTCCGTGCCCTTGCCGGTGATGGCGTACGTGGTGGCGTCGGCGGAGCCGAGCGTGAAGATGCCGGTGTGGAGCTTGTCGGGCACCCACTCGGTCCTCGTGCGGCCGAACCCGGCGGCGGTGAGCTCGCTCCCGGTGGCCGGGGCGGCGGTGGCGCGCTTGACACCGGTGACGCCGGCGGCGGGGGTCGCGAGGCGGGCCAGGACCAGGTCGCGGTCGGTACGGGGTATCAGGTCGACGATCCCGACGGGCGTGCCGCCGGCGAGGGTGGCGGTGCTTGCCAGGGCGGGCTTGCCGGCCGGGACCGGGGTGCCGGGGGTGGCAGCGAAGCAGCTGGCGGCCGTCGCGATCCACGACTGGTCGACCAGGATCCCCGTGCAGGCACGGGAGTGGGCCTCGTCGCCGATGTTCAGCCTCACCACGGAGGTGAGCTGTCCGGCGGCCGCTTCCGGGCCGGATACCGCGAGAGCAGGGGTCGAAGCGATCAGCCCGGACGACACCGCTGTGGCGGCAGCGAGCAGGCTGCTAATGCGGAGGGTGCGCGAACCTGAAAAGGACATGCGTGTTCCTTCGGTAGAGCAAGTGCAGGAAAATCCGACCGATATTCCGGGACCGGCTTTCGCCGGGGTTTACTTGCTCGTGCGGATTTCCAGGAGCATGAAGTCGCGACCCTGCTCGTCGGCACTCTCGCCGACCGGGGTCCAGGCATTCTTGTTCACGTCGAAACTCTTCTGCTCGGTGCCCGTGACCATGTCCACCTGAGCCGAGTAGCTGTTGCCCTTGACCGCGAAGACCGCGGGAATCTCCAGGGTCAGGTAGCCGGTGGAGCCGCTCACGCGGAAGCAGATTTTCTCGTTCGCGCGGGACCAGACCTCCATGAGGTCCGAGGCGCTGCTGCAATCGGCCAGCATGATGTGGCCGTCGCCTCGCTTGAGCGTGATGCCCCGCTCCGCGAGGATCTTGTCGGCGTTCGGGTAGCCGAAGTCCTCAATAGCGTATCCAGGGCCTTCGTCCGCGATGGCCTTCATCGTGGAGGCGTCCGCCGGGCTGTGGTCGGCGGCCCCCGCGGCGATGGCGATCCACGCCATGGCGCCCGCCGCCAAGGCGGCGCCGGCGGAACGGAGCATCGTCTTTCGTATCTTCATCGCTGTCCTAGTCGTCGGCTCGGGAGACCCGGAGCAATGGATCGACGCGAAGAAAGAAGGCCGCCGTACGGCACAGAAAAACGCCAGTCGCGTGAAATGGTGTGCGCACATCCCCCTGGCACTTCCCCCGCCCCCTTTCCATGTGGGCGGAAAGCAGCATTCCGCCCACAACCCCCCGTGCACCGCAGGGGCTATCCGCCTTCCGGCGAGAACTGTCCCGCCGGGCGGCCCTCCACATGTAAACACCTTGGTCGAATTCCCGTCCAATGGCGCTCGAGTGACGTGCGCCACACCGGGTAATTCAGTGGAGTCGGAGCCCATAATTCCGAACCGGTCGTTCCGCAATATCGGAACACACTATTCCGATGGCGGAGCATGGATACTTCCGGAGGGTTTACTTCCAGATTTCTCCCGCGCCGGATCGGTAGGCATGACCGACACCCTGCCGATCGAGATCACGAAACGCAAGGCAATACGTCAAGTCACCCACCACAGCCGCCTCCGTGGGAGCGCCGACGCTTGTCAATCTCAGCGGCCGCCCTCAGGTCGGCGTGTCCCGCTGCCGTCCAGGCGAACCAGGCGGCCCGCCCGCCCCTTCGGTGGCGGCCGCCGGTGGGTCGGCAGCGGGTATCCGGGACGGCGTCGGCCGCGGTTGAGCCGCCACCGAGCTGGTGAGGCCGCCCCCTCGCACGCCGGGTCGGGGTATGCTCCCGGGCCCACAACGCTCGGCGCATTCCACGTCGGATGCGGAGTCGAAGAGGGGTGCGCCGCGCCCTGGGACACTCCGTCAGCCGTCGCCGGCGGCGTTGTGGCGCGGTTCCCGGCAGCGCTGACGGCGTAGAGCGCCCGGCGGGCTGCCTCCGCTCCGTCGACGAATCACCCGCCGGGCGTGCCGGCATTTGCGTGTCCAGGCGCCGAGTTCTCCGAGTGCCCCCAGCAGTGCGGCGCTCGCGGCGCAGGCCAGGAGCGGAGCGGGCTGGTCGCGCGCCTGTCCGGTGCACCACAGGATGAGGGCGAGGCCGGCCCACCACCCGGTGAGGGAGGCGGCCGGGGCCCGGGTCCGACGTGTCATGGCACGGGAGGCTCCTTGGGGTATGTGCGGCCTCGTCAGGCGAAGGCGAAGTAGCGCAGCCACAGGTCGTGCGCGTGTTGCGGTGCGGCGACGGTCCCGAGCCCGGGGAACGGGCCCCGGCCGGGCTCCTCCGCGTCCTCGTCCGGCCTGGGACGGCGGAGGTGGCGGTACGCGGGTTCCGTGCCCCGCTGGGCGCACGTACCGCGGGGGTCGTCAGCTCTCGTTCGTGAGGCCGCGGTCGGGGGCGCTCATATCGCCCGTGGCCGGTGTTCCGCCGGCCAGGCCGTAGCGGAGGTAGACGGTGCCGTTCGGGCTGGCCACCGGGGGTGCGAGGAGCGTGACGTTGGTGGGGACCGCGCCCCCGTCGAAGACCTTCTTCCCGACACCGAGCACGATCGGGTGCACCCAGAGGTCGAGGCGGTCGAAGAGCTTCTCGCGCAGCAGGCTCTGTACGAGGTCCAGGCTTCCCACGACCTTCACGTGCTCGTGGCGATCACGGATCTCACGGACGGCGTCCGCCAGGTCCGGCCCCAGCTGGGTGGATGCGGCCCAGGGGAGGTCCGGCTTCCCCCGGGAGGCGACGTACTTCGGGACGCGGTTGAACAGGTCGGCGATCTCGTTGTCCGGGCCGCCCTTCTGGTGCGGCCAGTAGCCGGCGAAGATGTCGTAGGTCCGCCGGCCGAGCAGGAGGGCGTCCGTGCCCTCGTACGCGGCGGCGATCTGTGCCCCGGTGACCTCCTGGAGCAGGGGTGCCTGCCAGCCTCCGAACGGGAAACCCGCCGGGTCCTCGTCGGGGCCGCCGGGCGCCTGCCCGACCAGGTCGAGGGTCGCGAACAGTTCGATGTGGACAAGGCCCATGGTGTACTCCCCGGGAGTCTCGGAATCGGTTGTCCCCGTCGAAGGGATAGACCCTCGTGGGGCCGCGAACTCATCGCCACGCCGGAACCCGCTCGCGGCCCGGGTGGGCGGGCGGGTCCGCTCCCCTCGCGACTCGCGGCGGATGCGCTTCCTCCCATCCGCCCGATCGAGGAGCACGGGCACGATCGGTGCGCCGTGCCTTCCGGAGAGGGCACACCGGTGGGAGGGCGACTCGTCCTCGCCGCTCTCGCCGCGGCGCCGGCCGCCGTGCTGCCCGCCGCCACGCGCGACCCCACGGGCCCTCGCCCGGCCTGGAGCGGCCGCCCCGGAAGGGTCCAGGGGAACCGCCCATGAGCCGTTCGGGCCCGGTGTCCGTCGGATCACCGGCCGGTGAGGTCGTTGCCGAGGGCGTCGCGCAGGTCCTGCAGTTCGGTGACAAGGGCCTGGCCGGCCTGGTTGACGGGGGTGAGGCGGTCGATGACGGCGCGGCTGCGGACGGCGTCCTCCGCGTTGATGCGCTCCATGATCTGGGCCAGCGTCGACTTCAGGCGGGTCTGGTGTTGCGCGTGGTGGTGCTCGACCGCGTCGATCAGGAGCCGGCCCTGGCTCTGGGTGACCCTCTCGAAGGCGTTGCGGGCCTGCTTCACGTGTTCGTCGATCATGTCCTTGCGCTCCTGGCGCGCCCTTTGGACCTGGGACTCGCGGTCCTTGAGGAGGTCCGTGACCTTGGCGATGGCGATGGCCGTCAGGACGGCGGCGCCTGCGGGGACCGCGATGGTGGCGAGGCTGAGGCTGGTCGTGAGCCATACGGCCCCGGCCGCGAGCGGGCTGGCGACGCCCAGGGTGCTCGCCGCGGCCTGGACGACCCCGTAGGCCGTCAACGGCCGGCGGCCGTCCGTCTGCATCGGGAAGTAGCTCGTGTCCAGCGGTTCCGGCGCCACCAGCTGGGAGCCGGTGTCCACCCCCAGCTCCGCGCGCAGCAACTGCCGGCTGCTCACGTCGAACTCCCGCAGCTCGTGTTCCCAGGAGGTGGCCGGGCCGGCGGGCGAGGCCATCCACCGGCTGAACAGCTGGACCTGGAGGACATCGACCTCGTTGGCGTGCTCGGCGCTCAGGCTGCCGCGGTCGATCAGCGGGTCGAGCTGCTCGTGCAGTACGCCGGCCAGGCCGCTGAAGGGGCCGCGTGCCGTGCGGATCCTGCGCTGCAGCTCGCGTCCCAGTTCGGTGCGGATGCGCTCCAGAGAGCGCTCCCCGCCCGCGATCCGGCCTCGCAGATTCTTCTTTTGGGCCTCCAGGTCCTCCACGGCCAGTTGGTGGGTGTCGAGCATGTCGGCGAGCTGGCGCTGGCGGCGCCGGACGAGCCAGCGGGCCTCGTCGGCGACCTGGCCCAGGTGTGCGTGGCCCGCGCCGGACTCCATCAGGTTCCGGAGGTGGTCGCGCAGGGTCTCCATCCCGCTGAGCCGCCCCAGGGTGTCACCGTCCTCCCCCTGGGTCTTCTTGAACGTGCCCTCGGCCTCCCAGGCTGCGGAGACCGGCAGGAACCCTTCGCCGATGAACTGTCCGCCGGGCGAGCCGAAGTGCGTGCGCAGGTAGGCGTTGTTCGTGGCCAGCACGCTCTTCCAGGCCGCCTGGCCCTGTTCCCGCTGGGTCGCCAGGTCGATCCCGCTGAGGACCCAGAGCACCTTCTTGTTCGCGTTGCTCTGCATGTGGTGGGCGTAGAGGTCCCGGATGAGCTGGAGCTCGTTGGCGGTGAGGGCCGAGGTCGCATGGCTCACGTAGATGAAGCAGTCGGCCTTGGCCCACGCCTCCCGCATGATGATCTCGTGTTCCTCGATCGGGGACTCCGAGCCGGGCAGGTCGTAGAGTTTGACCGGCAGGCGGGCGTCGGCGAGGAGCACCTCGATCGATTCAACCCGCAGGTTGATGTGTTCGCGGCGCCTGTTGGTGATGTCGCCGTCCACCGCCCCGTAGGCGGAGACCACGGCGGGCGGCAGATCCGTGCCGATGTCCTCCACCCTGCCGCCGGTGAACCTCGCGCGCAGAAGTGCCCGGCCGGCGGCGGTCCCGGGGGGCTCGTCCCCGACGGGGACGACCGTGCACGGGCATGCGGTGGTCGGGCGCGCCGACGACGGAAGGACCCCGAGGAACTCCGCCGACGGCATCCCGTCCTCGTCGGTGATGGGGATGTACTCCAGGCCGCCCTGGAGGCCGCTGATCAGGAAGCTCTTGCCGGACGACTGCCGTCCGAGCAGGGCCACGTTGAGCATGGAGGACAGGGCGCGGGTGCGCAGGGCCTCCATACGGGCGGCGTCGTCGGCCAGACCTGCCTCGTCGGTGAGGAGGCCGCGCGGGCCGTCCTCGTCGCATAACCAGCGTTCGCAACGGCTCAGCAGGTGCTTGAGTTCGTCCCGGGCTTCCTCTACAGGCATCATGCGGTACTTCTACCGCAGGGCGCTGCCGCACATCATGGAAACGGGTCGATCCCGGGGCGGCTCGTCGGGCGGGGTGGGGCTGGGCGGGACTACTGCGGCTGCGTGGCCAGTTGGATGAGGTTGCCGCACGTGTCGTCGAGGACGGCGGTGGTGACCGGGCCCATCTCGACGGGCTCCTGGGTGAAGCGGACGCCGAGGGCGCGCAGGCGTTCGTACTCGGCGTGCACGTCGTCGACCGCGAATTGGGCGAGGGGGATGCCGTCCTGGACGAGGGCGTCGCGGTAGGGCTTGACGGCCGGGTGGCCGGCCGGCTCCAGCAGGAGTTCGGTGCCGGCGGGATCGTCGCGGGAGACGACGGTCAGCCACCTGTGGTTCTCCCCCAGCGGAACGTCGTGCTTCTTCACGAAGCCGAGGATCTCGGTGTAGAAGTGCAGGGCCTTGGCCTGGTCATCGACGAAGATGCTGGTCAGGTGGATCCTCATGGGGTTCCCTCGGGGATTCGTGCCGTTTGTCTGTTCGGTGGCGGCCATCGATCCGGGATCCGGCGCATGGCGCGGTGTTCAGGTCGTGGAACCCGCCGCGGCCGGCCCGCACAGGGGCTGTCCGGACTTGTGCGCGAGCTCGTCGAGGACGATGCGGCGCGTGGGGTCGCCCAGGGCTTCGAAGAGTTCGCCTGCCACCATCCCGCCATTGTCTCCGGTGCGGGACCGTCCCTTCGTGTGCCACGACGCGGTGGACACGAGCGTGTCGCAGAGCCGTCGTTCACTCAGAAGGCCTCGACCCAAGGTCGTACCGGCGGCAGCCCCCACAGGTCCAGTGCCCCGCTGACCAGGTCGGCGAGGAACTGGACCGCGCCTCCGGTGTAGTGCCACCAGCCGCCGCTGCGTGAGGCCACGGTGACGGTCCACTCGTCGGGACCAGACGCTGTGGTGTTCCAGAGGAAGTAGTCGCCCTCGTTCGACGTGGCCCAGGGCAGCAGGCCCCCGGGGGCGGGAAAGGGGTACAGGGGAGTGGACGTCTCTGCGTCCGCACACCACTCGGCGAGGACCTCAAGGTCTTCAGAGTCCTCTGCCCAGGCCCGCTCCTGCCCGGGGTTCGGGAAGCCGACGCAGAGGAAGTCCCCGAAGGCCAGGGACGGGTAGCTGTCGGCCAGCAGCTTGTAGTCGGAGGGCAGCACGGTGGACAGGCACGCCTCGACCGACGCCCAGTCGATGCCGGCCGGAGCCGTGCGCCGAAGGAGGGTGAGGCCGGCGACAGCCTGCTCCAGCCGAGGTTGGTGATCGGACTGCCTGCGGCTCTCCAGCCCTGCGGCGACAAGCCCGCCACCCGCTGCGTTCGTTCGGCGTCGGCCGCGCCCTTCCGGGCGGTGTCCCGCCGTCGCCGGCGTTCCCGGGCGCGCCGCTCGGCCGCCGCGTCGCGCGCCGGGGCCGGCCGTGGGCCCGACGGCTCTCATAACGTAGGGGCGGCTGTGGCCGAGGAGGGCAGCACGGCTTGCGGTCCGGCGGCTTCACCCTCGGATCCGACCGGTGGTTCCGGAGCGGTCGTCAGCCGGCCCGTGGTCACTGGCGGCCTGCGTCCTCGTCGGCCAGGAGAGCGTGGTGGATCTGTTCGATCTCCCGCACCATGCTCTCGCTGCTCCGCTCCCCCGCTGCCCCGGCGAGCCGTGTGGTCTCGCGGGCCGGGACGCAGATCACCCGGTGCTGCTCGTGCGAGAGCGCGCGCAGCTGCGCTGCGTCCAGTTCCCGGTGCGCGGTCCGCAGCTGCCCGCCCAGTCGCAGGAGCGCCTGGGCGTCCGCGGGCCGAACGCAGGCGCCGTAAGTCGCGTGCCGGTCCGGCATCGGTGTAGCGCGTCGTCCCCCCGTGGGCTGCGCACCGCCGCCGTACGGCCTCGACCGCCCGAGACGCGGGCCCGTACGGGGTGAGTCAGGACTTCGGGATGGCGGTGGGAAGGCCAGGGGGGAGCTTGCCCGGCTCGCTCTTCTGGTAGGTCTCGGTGCCGACTTCCTGCCAGGTGACCTTCAGTTCGGCCGCGCCCACGGAGGCGACCTGGCCCTTCGCGTGCAGTGCGCCCGCCGGGCACTTGAGATCGAAGGACTTGCCGTCGGTGGTGCCCTGGCAGGTCAGGCCGGAGGCGCCCTCGACGACCACTGCGGTCTTGCCCTTGATGGTCAGGACGACGGGCTTCGACGGGTTCGCCATCGAGATCCATCCACCCTCCACACTGCCGCCCTTGGCGTCGGTACCGGCACTGGCACTGGCACTGGCACTGGCACCGGAGCTGGAGGAGGCCGACGGAACGCTGGGCGTGGCGGCTGGCTTCGGGTCCTTCGAGGTGGCGGCCTTGTCGCTGCCGGAGTCGCTGCCGCAGGCCGTGAGGGCCAGGGCGGCCGCGATGCCGGCGATTGCGATGAAGCTGTGCCGCAGGTCCTTGTGCACGAGAAGTCCCCCAGTGGAGCATGAATTGATCGAAAGCGTGTGCCAAATTACCAAGAAGGGGGACACGGACGACGACTTCGGCGTCACCGATTCGTCACAGATACCGGGCGCCGTCGTTCAGGGTGCGCGGGCCTCGGTCGTACGGGCCTCCGCCAGGGTGGCGGACGAGGTGTCACCCGTAAGGCAAGCCCACACCGCCGGGGCCACGCTCATAGCGGTAAGGCTCGCGGCGCCGCATCGGTGGGCCCCGGAGTGCAGCCGTCACCAGCGCCGGCACGGCCGACAGTCACGAGTCGGCCCACTACCCGCCGGGCGGGCTGAACCAACCCGGCCACGTGCACCTCGCGCCCGCTGATCCCGGGCCCCCTGGCAATCGAGTGGCGCACCACGCGTGGGACGGCGCGCTGACCGGATAGTCGGCCACAGCCAGTTCGACCTCCTACCGGGCGCCTTCGATCACGACGTAACGACCTTGGGAGCGATATCAGCTCCCGGGTCTGCCTGGTGGTCTGGGCCACTGCGCGATCAGGGCGCCACTGAGGAGGAGTGATGCCAGTCAGGCGGATCGCGGTCGCCGCTGTCTTGATCGGCGCGTCTTGGTCGGGGAGTGGACCGCAGCGGCGGTGCCTGCCACGTCATCCCCGGCGGCTGGAGTAGGGGCGAGGGCTCGGGGCCGGGGTCATCGCTGTCGACGACTCCGGCGGCCGTGTGGTCGAAGTCGACGGGCCAGCGGGTGTGCTCGCTGGCCAGGGCGCCGGTCAGACGTGCTTCGACAAGGTTGGCGGTGCTCAAGTCGGTGCCGCGCAGGTCGGCCATGCGGAGGTCGGCGCGGTGGAAGACCGCGCCGTGGGCGTCGGCCTTGCGCAGGTTTGCCTCGCGCAGGTCGGTCTCGGTGAAGTCGGCGTCACGC
Source organism: Streptomyces sp. NPDC093801 (assembly GCF_040701585.1). Classification (NCBI taxonomy): domain Bacteria; kingdom Bacillati; phylum Actinomycetota; class Actinomycetes; order Kitasatosporales; family Streptomycetaceae; genus Streptomyces; species Streptomyces sp. NPDC093801. Next base: position 16,271 of record NZ_JBFBDP010000019.1, read on the forward strand.
AAGTCGGTTTCGACTAGCTTCGCGGCCCGCAGGTCGGCCAGAATGCAGCGAGCCCGGCGGAGAATCGCAGTCGTGAGGTCGGCGTGCCGCAGGTTGACCGAGACCAGGGACGCCTGGGTCAGATTGGCCTGGTACAGGCCCGCCGCTTCCATGCAGGCGCGGTCGAAGTTGACCTCGGGGAACCAGAGTCCGTCGCAGTCGGCCCGGCGCAAGTCGGTGATGCTGAGATTGACCCAGGACTGCTCCCGGTGCTGGCACAGCACGCCGAGCGCGGTCAGCGCCACCTGGGCGTCGGCGGCGCGAGTCTCCAAGGGGGCGATGTCGTTGATGGGCACGTCTGCCGCCGGTGATTCCGGCCCGGCGGGTGGCCAGGGCAGGTGTGTCCGCAGATACGCGGCCTGGATGGAGATGATGGCCTCCCGGTCGCGGGCGGACTGCTCCGCGATCCGCCACAGCGCGTGCAATCCACCGATGCGCACATCCAGCTTGTCGCTGCCGAGCTGGTCGACGGCCCGGCTGAATCGGTCGGTGACATAGCCCTCCTGGGTGGCGCGCAAACCGTCCTGGCTCACTCGCAGTTGCCGCCAGGTGGCGTACGCGCCGAAGAGCACGACCAGGCCGCCGACTACCTGTAGAAGCGTCGTACGGACATCGTTCACCGCCTTCAGCCGATCCTGCGCGGCGACGCTCGCCCCGGCGAGATCGTGGTCGACCACCACCCCCGGCAGTACTACGAACACCGTACCCAGAATGACCAACCCCGCCCCGGCCAGCAGACCTGCGGCTACACGACGCCTGAGCAGTCCGTCGTGCCACGCGCGCCGCCCGCGGTCCGGTTCCCCCATCTCCATGGGCATGGGAGCCTAGGCGCCGCTCAGAGGACGATCAAGAGTGCTGTGCCACCGCCCCGTGACATGAGAACGGCCTTACGGGTTGGATGAATTGTGAGGCTTGCCTGGGCCCGTGCGGCCTGTTCCCAACCTGCCCTGTCCGGCATCTCGCGCGCACACTTCGGCGAGTTGCTCCAAGAACTCGCGCCCCGGTGGCAGGCCGCGCGGGAGTCGGCGCTACACGAGCGGCGTGGCGGAGACCGAAGGCGGGCGGCCGGCGCCGGGCCCAGGCAGCGCCTGGTCTTCGGCGACCGGCTCTTGGTCACGCTGGTCCACCTGCGGCTCGGGATCCCGCACGCCGCGCTGGCCGAGTTGTACGCAGTGGACCGCTCCACCGTCTCCGGAGCGATCCGCGAGGTCCGGCCACTACTGACGACCCGCGGCTTCGCCATCCCGGACCGGCCGGGGGTGCGGCTGCGGACGCTGGAGGACCTGTTCGCCTACGCTGGCGCGGAGGGCGTTGACCTGCGCATCGACGGCACCGAAGTGCAGGTCCGCCGCCCCCGCGCCCACCGCCCCGGCCGCAAGGCGTTCGTCTCCGGCAAGAGGAAACAGAACACCATCAAGACCACCACCTTCAGTGACCCACAGGGTCGCACCCTGTTCAGCGGCGTAAGCCGGCCGGGCCGCATGCACGACCAGACCGCCGTGCGCACCGAGGGTATCGCCGAGCAGTTCCACCGGCACCCCAAGGTCAAGGCCGCGGTCGACGAGGGCTACCGGGGCTTGGCCAACGAGTTCCCAGCCAGGTCAGCGCCCCGCCGAAGAAGCCGAAGGACGACACACCGCTGGGCGAGCACCACGCCTGGCCCGAGCAGCGACGCCGCCAGTCCTCCGCGCGGATCTGCGTGGAGCACACCAACGCCGAGTACAAGCAGTGGCGGCCGCTGCAGCGGTTCACCGGCCGCCGCGAGACCTACGCCGAGACCCACCTCGCGATCGCCACCCTGGTCTCTGACCGCTCCGCTCGGCGGACAACCCGCCGCAAGGCGAGCACGGAACTGGTGCTCGCCCGTCAGGCCGCCTGCTGATCACCCACCAGCCAACCCGCCAGGGCAGCACGCCCCGAACTCAATCGCTCCCAAGGTTGCAAGGGTGGAGGCCGGCGGATCCGGCAGAGGCACGTCCCCGTCAGCGACGGGGGGCCTCATCTCCGGTTGGGATCCGCGGCTGTCCGGCGCTGTCTCACACCCAGGGCTTCCCACCCGACTGACCCTCGTGAACCGGACACCATCCGACTACGCCGAAGCCCTGGGCTTCAGGTGGCGGCGCGCGGCAAGCACGAAGTCTCCCAGCGACCTACGGTCTTCGCCGGAGTCATCCGTGCGCGACCAGCATGCGCCTCCCGGACATCACGCACACCAGACTCGTGACCTGCAACTCCACCGTGCACAGCACTCGATGACCCGAACGACGGTCCCCGGGCTACTTGCCGTGCAAGTGTGCGGTCAGGCGTGACAGCAGAGGCAGCGCCGCCTCGAGCGTCTTTCGTTCATCGGAACTGAGGACATCGTCGATCGCGGTGCCGAGCCGGTCCGCACGCCTTCGGCGCTCCTGCGCCAGACGGCCACTTCCCGTCGGCGTGAGGTGGAGCAACACCTTGCGCCCGTCGCTGGGGTGCGCCTCGGCATGCACAAGGCCTTGAGCCAGGAGTTCCTTGACCGTCTTGGCAGCCGACTGATGACTGACTCCCCGTTGTTGTGCGATATCGGCGGTGGTCAGCGGGCCGCCACGGTCCAGGTAGCCCAGGACGGCGGCCTCGCCGGGCGGCATCTCGTCAACCGTGCGCACCGTGCGTACGAACCGTCCGATGGTCAGGCGAAGTTCTTCAGCCAGTTGGTTCTCGTCCACGATGCCAGCTTACCCACACTCATCAACCGAACTGTACACCTTAGCTCCATTGTTCGCTTTGGCGCCACAGGAGCGACCGCCGCCCCTCGCCGCAGCGAGGGGCGGGGGCGCCAGAGCCAAGTGGCAGCCGACACCCCGCCCACAGCGTGATATTTACAATCATGCTGTACAGTTTAGTTGTAGATATTCGGTGGCTCGGAAAGGACCCGCTGTGAAGCTCACCAAGCACGCCCACGCCTGCGTCACGCTGGAGAAGGACGGCACCCGCCTGGTCATCGACCCCGGCACCCTCACCCCGGACGCGGCAGAGGCCGTCAGCCGGGCTCACGCCGTCCTGATCACCCACGAACACTTCGACCACTTCGACGAAGAGCTCGTCGCCGCCGCTCTCGAAGCCCAGCCCGGGCTGCAGGTCTACGGCACAGCCGCGGTCGCAGCCACTCTCGGCAGCCGCGACGGCCGCGTCCACGCCGTCGCCGCGGGCGACACCTTCAGCGTCGGTTCCCTCACCGCCACCGTCCACGGCCACCGCCACGCGCCGATCCACGCCGACATCCCGTGCCCCGACAACGTCGGCTACCTCCTCGACGACGGAGCCGTCTACCATCCCGGCGACGCCTACTTCGCGCCCGACGCTCCCGTACGCACCCTGCTGCTGCCGACCAGCGGTCCATGGACAAAGCTCGGCGAAGCCGCCGACTACGTCCGCACCGTCAAGCCCGAGCGCATCATCCAGATCCACGAACTCATGCTCAGCGACCTCGGCCAGCACTCCACCGCCCATCTCCTCGGCGAGAACGGCCTGACCGGCACTCCGATCGACCGCCTCGAGCCCGGCGCCACCGTCCAGCTGTGAAGCAGCGTCCGTACGGCAACGGGAGCGGCCGCAAGGTGGCGACCGCACAGCGGCGGCGGGACGGCGCCGGCAGGACCGGGTCCCGGCCTGGGGCGGTGATGGCGGGTCGGAGCAGGGCGGAGGCCCGGGCAACGAGCACCCGTCGTCCGCCGGAGTCTCCGTCCGGTTGTTCACGCCTTCCGTGCCGCCGTTGTGGTGCGGCAGGGTGAGGGCGGCGTCGGCTGCGGCGCGGTCCTTCTCGGCCCCGGATGCCTACGCCCACCCTGAGCTGCGTACGTGGCCGCCTGTGGTGTCCCGCGTACGGCATCTGGTCAGTCACCCGGCGTCACATCTATCGTGAGGCGATGACGGCACACAGCCCAGGGGCGCCTGGCAGCGTGGAGCGGGGCCGGTCGGGGACGACCGACGTGGTGCTGCGAGCGGGCGCCCCGTCCTGGCTCACCGTGCCGCACTTGCTGGGGAGCGCCGCGCTGACCGCGCTCGGTACGGGCCTGCTCGGCCTCGCCCTCGTCCTACCAGTGGCGGTGGTCTTGCTCTTCTCCGGCGCCGGCTGGGCCACGGTGGGCGTGGTGGCCCTCTGGATGGTGTCCGCGGCCGTCGCGGCGGGCTTCGCGGGCGCACTGGCCGTGGCCTGCTTCCAGGTGTACCGGCTCAGGTTCTCCGCTGCCGGCGATCCCCCCGCGGTACGCCTGGTGCGCGGCCTGGGGAGCGGCCGGTGGCGGCTGGTCGAGGAGCCGGACCGCCTTCGCCTGGAGCAGGAGATCGAGGAGCCCTACGCCGGGGATCCCCTCCCCGCCACCCACGTCCTCACGCTGCGCCTGATCCGCGACGACTCTGAGGTCTGCCGGGCCGTCCTCCCGCCGGACACCGACGCCCGACGACTCCTCGCGGCCTTGGAGCAGGCCCTGGGGCGGACCGTCCTGCTCGAACTCCATGTCAAGCGCACCACCCGCCCCGCGCCCCGGCACGGTCCTGGCCCTCGGAATCGCGGCCGGGTCGGGTCCTCCGGCATCGGCATCAGCGGCGCCGGGGGCTACAGCTGCGGTGGCAGCAGTGGATGCGGTGGGGGCGGGGGCGGCTAGGAACTGTCGGATGGCTCCTGCCGCAGTGCGCCAACCCGTTTCCGGTCCGCGCGGAGGAATGACAGCGGCCAGGCCGGCCAGTCGGCCCAGCGGGGGAAGGGGTGATGGTGCGATGTCGGGCGGTGGGGCCGAAGTTCATCGAGACCTGGCCTTGATCGTGACGGCCCGGGAACGGCTGCGGGCGGGGGCATCGTCGGCTGCGGTCTGCGGCGAACTCGCCGCGCAGACCCGGTGTCGCTGAGACGCGGCACTCGCCGCCAGGGCCGCTCGGCTCCAGCGACGGCGGCCCGCGGTCGCACATGGCCGCCACCGTCACCGCGGAACCCGTCATGGGCCGGGTGGAGCGCCAGGGCCCGTTGCGGAAGGCGCTTGGATTTTGCGGCGAACCCGGACGGCTACGCGGTCAGGGGGCCGGCGGTGGCCGTCCGTAAAGATGCCGAGTACACGGCGGCGATCCGGCAGCTGCCGGACACCCGGCGTTCAAGACGCTCCAGGCCTACCGCGACGGCAAGGCCGACCGCCGGATCGAGCCGGGCGGCGCCGGCAGCCCGGCCCCGTGCTCGAGCCGACGGCCCCGGCACCCGGCGCTGCACCGCCGGCACCGTCCCCCAGTGTCGCGGCCGCCCCTGTCACCGGGCACGGCGGGCGCGGACGGAGGAGAAGGACTCCGGGGGCGGGCTGCGGACCGGCACCCGGGTCGGGATCGTGGCCGCGGTGCTGGTGGTCGCGGCCGGGATCGCCCGTCGCGGTCCGGCGCAGGGGCACGGCAGCCCGGAAGACGGCTGGACGCGCAAGGGTGAGCGGGGTGTGCCGCACGGGGCGTCCCCGCCCGTGGCGTCCCGGGGTCAGTCGTGCAGGGTCTCGCCGGTGACGCGGTGGTCGGCGTGGCTGAGGGCCTCGATGACCAGGGCCCGCAGATGCCCGTCACCGAGCCGGTAGACGATGCGTCGCCCCTCGCGTCGGGTTGCCACCAGCCCGGCCAGGCGGAGCTTGGCCAGGTGCTGGCTGACGGCGGTACGGGAGGCGGTGCACTGCTCGGCGAGCGAGGTGACGTCCGACTCGCCCTGGGCCAGGAGCCACAGCAGGTGCAGCCGCGTGGCGTCCGCGAGCAGCGCGAACACCGATGCCGCCTCGGCCAGCCGGGCATCGTCAGGGGCACGCAGATGCGCAGAGCGGGCAGATGGGAAGGGTTCGCTCACGGGCATGCGCTCAGCCTATGCGCTCGGACCCCATCCGCCATCATGTGCACAGATGCGCACATGACGCTATGGTGGTGGAGTCCAGTCCTGTCCCTTCGTGAAGGGCTTCCGCATGCTGTCCGTGCTGCGCAACCGCACCTACCGGCACCTGTTCGCCGCCCAGGTGATCGCCCTGGTCGGTACCGGCCTGGCCACCGTGGCCCTGGGTCTGCTCGCATACGACATCGCCGGGCCCCGAGCCGGCTCGGTCCTCGGGACCGCTCTGGCGATCAAGATGGTGGCCTACGTGGCGATCGCACCGGCGATCGGGGCGGTCGCGCACCGGATCCCGCGGCGGGCCCTGATGGTGGGCTCCGACCTGGCCCGGGCCGCCGTGGCGCTGACACTGCCGTTCGTCGACCAGGTCTGGCAGGTCTACGTCCTGATCTTCGCCCTCCAGGCCGCCTCCGCCTCGTTCACCCCCACCTTCCAAGCACTCATTCCCGACGTGCTGCCCGGCGAGCGGGACTACACGCAGGCACTGTCGATGTCGCGGCTGGCCTACGACCTGGAGAGCCTGTTCAGCCCGGCGCTGGCCGCGGCCCTGCTGACGTTCACGACCTACAACTGGCTGTTCCTGGGCACCGTCGGCGGGTTCCTCGCCTCGGCGACCCTGGTGGTCTCCGCGGTGCTGCCCAAGACGGCCGCGGTGCCCGGGCCCGGCGGGGGCGTGTATGCGAAGGCGAGCGCGGGCGGCCGCCTGTTCTTCCGGATCCCGCGCCTGCGCGCCCTCCTGTGCCTGAACCTGGCGGTGGCCGCGGCGAGCGCGCTGGTCACCGTGCACACCGTGGTCTACGTCCGCGACCACCTCTCCCGCCCCACCGGGGACGTGGCCTTCGCCCTCGGCGCCTACGGCGCCGGGTCGATGCTGGTCGCCCTGCTGCTGCCGCGCGTCCTGGACCACGTCGCCGACCGCACCGTCATGCTCGCCGGGGCGTTGCTCCTGCCCGTGGTGTTCGCGGCCGCCGGCGTGATCACGGCCGCCACCACAGGTGGCTGGCGCTGGCCCGCACTGCTCGGGACGTGGGCGGCGTTCGGCGCCGCGTGCTCGACGGTCCTGACCCCCACCGGCCGGCTCATCCGGCGCTCGGCCCCGCCCGAGGAGCGGGCACCGGCCTTCGCCGCCCAGTTCTCCCTCTCCCACGCCGCCTGGCTGATCACCTACCCCCTCGCGGGATGGGCGGGCGCGTCGGCCGGACTGCTGTCCGCCGTCATCGCCCTCGGCGCGATCACCTTGCTCGCCACCATCAGTGCCGTCCGGCTGTGGCCGGCCAGGGACACCACCGATACCCCTCACGTCCACACCGGCCTGGACGCCGGGCACCCCCACCTGACCGGAGCGCACGAGGTGCCCGGCGGCTGGCGCCACAGCCACGCCCCGGGCGGTGACGGACTCCACCTCACCGGAGCCGGAGCCGGCGCCGGCGCCGGAGCCGCCCGCTGACACCGGTGCAGGCCCGGGGGCTCCCCCGGGCCGCCCGTCGGCAGCGCTTCCGGTCGGTGCGCCCTTCTGCACGGGCGAGCGACAACGGTACTGGACAGGGCCTGGCGGGGAAGGCGGTACGGGTTCCCGGTGGCGTCACCGGGAGCTGCATCGAAAGAGAGCAGCGCCTCGTGGACCCGGACGTCATCGGGCAGGCAGGCAGCCGGGCGCGGGCTGCACAGCCGGCCGGCCGCCCCCGTGCACAGCGGCCGGTGCCGGGACACCCGTACCCGCTTCCGTACCCGCTTCAAGCCGGCACGGCACAGCCGGCCCTCGGAGTGCCGGACCGACCGACACGGCCTACCCGAGCGGGCACACGTACGCTGAAAGGGCGGCCGGGACGGTGAGCGGCCCCCGGCCGCCGGGCCCGGCCGCGGGTGTCTCCTCCCCCTCCGCAGACGCCCGCGCCGGGCCTCGGCCTCCCCCCTTCGCGGCTGCTCCAGTGCTGCGAGAACGTCCACAGGATCGAGGCAGTCGCCGACGCGGAACTTGTCGGCGCCTGAGGCCGCAGGGCGCGGCGATCACGCCAATGTCGATCTTGCGGTGTAGCGGGCACCAGGTCTCGGCAGACTCCCGGCAGGGCTGACGAGCGGCGTCGGCCCCGAACTCTCCCCGACCGTCGGCGTCGACGCCTCCTGGACGAGGCGACCGCGCCGGTGCCACAGGGTGGCGCCGCATGCCTGCTCCGAGGCTGCGAACCCAGCTGGAGCACTGCGGGCTGCTGCGGGAGCGGGAGCCCCATCCCGGCCGATGCTCCGGAGTCCGGCCGGACGCCGGGCGGCACCGGCCCACGCGCCGGTACCGGGCTGACGGGCACCGCTGACGGTCGCCCCCTGCACGCGTCGGGCGTTCGGGCCCCCGACCCACCGCTCGATCGCCGTGTCAGGCGCTCGTGACGGTGCGCTCCAGGAAGGCGAGCGCGTCGGCGGGCTCGTCGGCGACGAACACCAACTCGCTCAGGGGGATCGGGAGGAAGCCCTCGTCCTCCATGCGGCGCAGTTGCTCGCGGAGGCCGTCGTAGAAGCCGGCCGTGTTCAGCAGGACGACCGGTTCGGCAGTCCTGCCGTGCTTCTTCAGCTCCAGGATCTCGGTGGCCTCGTCGAGGGTTCCCATGCCGCCCACCATGATCACGAACGCGTCGGCCCGCTTCATGAGCGTCGCCTTGCGTTCGGCGAGGCTGCGGGCGACGACCATCTCGTCGGGGGCGGAAACCGGTCGTGCCTTGGCCGCCAGGAAGTCGACCGAGACTCCCGAGAGCCTTCCGCCCGCGCCGCTGACGCCGTCCGCGACGACCTTCATCAGACCGGTGTCGGAGCCACCCCAGACGAGGGTGTGGCCGGCCTTGCCGAGTAGCTCGGCGAACCGGCGGGCAGGCTCGGTATAGCGCGCATCGAGGTCGGCGGCGGAGAGAAAGACACAAATGTTCACAAGGGCCACGGTAGTGGTGCCTGCACGCGCCGGGGCACCCGGCTCTGATCACCTGTGGCCGTCCGCCTCCCCGCACGTACGGCCTCCGGAGCCCACGTGGCGGCCCACGATCCGGTGGACACACAGCCGGCGCGGGCGTTGAGGCTCAGTGTCTGCCCGGTGACGTCCACCGCTTGTCCCGGTCCCACCTCCCCACTCCCCGATGCGCCGGCTTCCTCCACGACGACGACAGCAAGGTGTTCCTGTCCGTGGAGACACGCGCAGCGAACGCTCCGAGGCCCTGTACGCCGTCGCCCACAAGCTCGGCGGCCTCATGCCGAGCAGGCCGCCCTCGACCCGGGCGTCCTGGTCGACGCCGCCCGCGAGGGCCTCGGAGCCCAGGCGGTCACCGGGGTGCTCGGCCGCCCCTTCCGAACGGATGAAGGGCCCCTGCGGGGTCCGGTAGGTTCCTGGGCATCGGATTCATTGATCTTCAGATCGGGCGGGGACGTGCGGATACGAAGTGCAGCGGCGACGGCGGTACTTGTGATGGGGGCTTCGTTGCCCGGGACGCCGGGGGCGACCGCCGCGGACGACACGGTCGCCCTCACCACCACCTTCAACGACCCGGCAGGGACCACGGCCCAGCAGGATGCGATCCGTAACCAGCTGATCTCCCTGGTCAACCGGACCCCGGCGGGGGCGGAGATCAACGGCTCGGTCTACCTGATCACCGATGGGGGCGTCAGCACCGCGCTGGTCGCGGCGAAGCAGCGCGGGGTGAAGGTCAGGCTCATCGTGGACGGGGACGCAGTCCCGGACGCGGATGCGAACGGGAAGGCCACCGGGTCGGAGTACTCGATGCTCGCTGCGGCGACCGGTCTCGGCACGGATCTCACCGCGGATTCGTGGGTGCTGGCCTGCCCGGTGGGCCGGGGATGCATCGGCAACCGCAGCCTCGGCGGAAGCAGCGACACCGGCGCGATCAACCACAACAAGTTCTTCCTGTTCTCCAAGGTCGGCAGCACCGACAACGTGGTGTTCCAGACCTCGGCGAACCTGACCACGAGCCAGCGGCGGAACCTGTTCAACAACTCCGTGACGATTCCGGACGCGGGCTCCGGTCTCTACGCCGGCTACCGCGCCTACTGGCAGGACCTGCAGACCAACGGCTCCACCGGGACCGGCCAGGCCACCTACTACAAGACCCAGGACGCCGGCCCTTACAAGACCTACTTCTTCCCCCGCCAGGAGAAGGCCGGCACCACGTACGACAACGATGCCGGCACCGACACCGTCGTGTCCCTGCTGAACAACGTCGACTGCGCGGGCGGCGCCACCCAGATCCGGATCGGCATGTACGCCTTCACCCGGGTCCAGGTCGCCGACAAGCTCGTGGCCCTGAAGAACGCCGGCTGCCGGGTCGAACTCCTCCACAACGGCGAGGACGGCAACCTCGGCACCGCCGTCCAGGCCTCGATCGCCGGACACCTCACCTACGCTGCCCGCTGCGCCGGCACGGCCGTGGACGGCACCGGTACCTCCCGCACCATCGGCATCCACTCCAAGTACATGCTGATCGAGGGCACCTACCTGGGCGGAGCCAACCGCAAGCTGGTCTTCACCGGAAGCCACAACTACACGTTCCCGAACCTCCGGGCCAACGACGAGACCCTCCTGAAGATCGACAATCCGGCCGTCTACGACGCCTTCAAGACGAACTTCGACACCATCAAGGCCAGCCCGCACTGCACCGCCTGGTAGACGACGCCACGGGCAAACCCGACAGGCCCGGGTTCCTGAACGCGAGCACGAGGGCGGGCACCGGTGCCGGACCGGACCGGCCGAGGCGACCGGTCCGGTCTCGCCGGTCCCGACCGGTTCAGTCGTCCTTCTTGCGCTTGCCTCGGACCTGGAGCGGCCGCATCATCTCGTTGTCCTCGTGCTCGACGATGTGGCAGTGCCAGACGAAGCGACCGGGGTGATCGAACCGTGCCTTCACCCGGGTGATTTCCCCCGGATAGGCGATCACGGTGTCCTTGAAGCCGCGCTCCCAGCTCTCCGGCGGAACGGGAGATCCGGTCAACGGCTGCCGGTTCACCACCTCGAACGCGACCTCGTGGATGTGGATCGGGTGGGCGTCCACGGTGAAGTTGTACAGCTCCCATGTTTCGGTCGCGTTCAGCCGCGGGTTCTCCGTGACCGGGTCGTCCCAGGCGAGCGTTACCGGATTGCCGGCGGAGTCGACCGTCCCGAGCAGGTTCTGGACCGGCGTTCCCGGTGGCACCAGGGGACTGCTGGAGGTCGCCTCGCTCAGGGACAGGCGGCGGGTGACGCTCGCCGAGCCGAGCGGTCTGATCCTGGGGAGCCTGAGCCGGTCCGGCGGGACGCTGGTGTCCTTGCTCGCCAGCGGGCCGACCACGAACTTCATCACCTGGCCGGTGGTGGCCGGATCCGCCACGGGGAAGGCCACGCCCGGTTCACCCCGGCCGAAGGGCTCGTCCGCGCCCTCGTTGATGAGGTACAGCTCGGTGCCTTCCGGGATCCCGGTGAAGTCGACGATGACGTCGGCCCGCTCCGCATTGGCCAGCAGCAGCCGCTCCAACCGCACCGGTGCGGGCAGGAACCCGCCTTCGTTGCCGATCTGCCAGAACGGCACGGCCGACCGGGCAGGCCGGACAGTCGGACTGTCCGCGATCTTCAGGATGAGGAACCGGGCATTGCATCCGTTGAGGAGGCGCAGCCTGTAGCGACGCGGCTCGACCTCGAGCTTCGGCCATGTCCGGCCGTTGACCACCATGGTGTCGGCGAAGAATTCGGGGTTCCAGATCGGCGGCACATCGGTGGTGGGAATGTACGGCCCTGCGAAACCATCGAAGAATTCCCGGCTCGTGGGGTAGAACAGCGAGCCGTCCGAATTGAACGAGCGGTCCTGGACGGCCAGGGGGATCTCGTGGTACCGGGTGCCCGGCCGATCTCCGAAGGCGGGCGCCGGGCCGGGCAGAACCCCCTTGGGCAAGTCCCCGTCGCCGCCGCGCAGCAGATAGAAGCCGGCGGGACCGGCGTAGACGTTGAGCCGGGTCAGGCCCAGAGTGTGGTCGTGGAACCAGAGGGTCGACGCACGTTGGTCGTTCGCATACTGGAAGGTCGCGGTGCCCGGGTCCCACTTCACGCCGTGTTCATCGGCGAACTTCTTCCGGAATTCTTCGTAGAACGAGCCCACGGTGGCGAATCCAGCGGGAATGTTGTTCGCACGTGGCAGGTACCACGCTTCGGTGTAGCCGTCGCTCTCCTCGGTGGAATGGCCGCCGTGCAGGTGAGTGACGATCGGTACGGGGCCGGTGTACGGACCCGGCGTCGAGGCGAACGTCGGCCGGGAGTCCCGCCCGGCCGTTCCGCCCGGCGGATTCGCCCAGTGCAGGGTCGGGTCGACCGTCAGCAGGTGCGGGAGGAAGCGGCCTCGGCCGTCGACGAGATCGTTCACCCAGGTGACCCGGACGGGCCGGTCGGTCTTGGCCTCGATGGTGAACGACGGGTAGTTGAAGGTGCCGTCGTCCCCGAGCGAGCCGTATCCCCACAGGGTCGTGGGCGGCAGTCCGGAGGGCAGCACCTGCTGGCTGAACTGCCGGACACCGATCACGTACGTATCCATGTCGTGCCGCTCGGAGTGGCGGGCCTTCGGCATCACCGGCGGGATCACCAGGTCGGTGACGTATTTCGGAATGGTCGTGGGGTCCAGGGTGGGGACCGGGAACGTACGGGCCGACCCGGCTCCCGGGGCTGCCGCATTCCCGTTCGGCAGTGCCACCGCCCCGGGAGTCCCGGGAAGAGCCAGGGCCGCCCCGCCGACGGCGCCGGCTACGAGCAGGTCTCTTCGTGCAATCATTTCTCTCGCCTTCTCCAGCCCGGGAGCGCCACCCTTTCGTCACGGAATGCTAAAGCAGGATTACGTTGAGTAATCTGAGGCCGGCCGGTGTGTCGTAGCCGCCACCCCAACTGACACCGGCGCACCCCGGTCGACGGCGGCATGCCGAGCCCGACCACGGCCGGCGCGATCCGGACCCAGTGCGGCGGGCCGAGCACGGCGAGCGAGAGCACAGCCTGTTCCCCTGCTCCGCCGGGTGGTTCAGCCGGGCGGGCCGTAGCCGCCTCCGCCGGGGGTTTCGATGACCAGCAGGTCACCGGGCAGGACCGCGAGGGAGTCGCATGCCGCCATCGGCGCGGTGCTGCCGTCGGCCCGCTCCACCCGGTTGGCGCCCAGCGCGCCGGGGGCGCCGCCGGCCATGCCGTACGGCGGGACCCGGCGGTGCCCGGACAGGGTGCTCACCGTCATGGATTCGCGGAAGCGGAGCTTGCGGACGGTGCCGTCGCCGCCCTGCCAGCGTCCCGCGCCGCCACTGCCCGCACGGACGGAGAACTCCTCCACCAGGACGGGAAGGCGCAGTTCGAGGATCTCGGGGTCGGTGAGGCGGGAGTTGGTCATGTGGGTCTGCACGGCTGATGTCCCGTCGAATCCGGGTCCGGCGCCGGAACCGGATGCCACGGTTTCGTAGTACTGGTGGCGTTCGTTGCCGAAGGTCACGTTGTTCATGGTCCCGCTGCCCTCGGCCTGTGAGCCCAGAGCGGCGTAGAGGGCCCCCGTGATCGCCTGGGACGTCTCGACGTTCCCGGCCACCACGGCGGCGGGATGGACGGGGGCGAGCATGGAACCGGACGGGACGATGATCCGCAGGGGCCTGAGGCAGCCGTCGTTGAGCGGGATGTCCTCGGCGAGCAAGGTGCGGAAGACGTACAGCACGGCCGCGTTCACCACGGACGTGGGCGCGTTGAAGTTGGTGCTCAACTGGGTTGAGGTGCCGGTGAAGTCGATGGCCGCCGAGCGTTCCTGCCGGTCCACCGTCAACCGGACGCAGATGACCGCCCCGGAGTCCATCTCGTAGCGGTATTCGCCGTCGGCCAGGGTCACGACCGCCCTGCGGACGGCCTCCTCCGCGTTGTCCTGGACGTGACGCATGTACGCCGCCACCACGTCCGGACCGAAGTGGTCGATCATCTTTCCGACTTCCTCGACGCCCTTGCGGTTGGCCGCGATCTGGGCCCGCAGGTCGGCCAGGTTGGTCGCGGGGTCGCGCGACGGGTAGGGCGCCCGGGTCAGGAGGTCCAGGGTCTCGGCCTCCCGTAGGCGGCCGTCCGCTACGAGCAGCCAGTTGTCGAAGAGGACGCCCTCCTCCTCGATCGCCCGGCTGGTCGCCGGCATGGACCCCGGAGTCAGTCCGCCGATCTCCGCATGATGGCCACGCGAGGCCACGAAGAACAGGATCTCGGTTCCGGGAGCCTGACCCCGCTCGTCGAAGACCGGGGTCACCACGGTGATGTCGGGCAGGTGGGTACCGCCGTGGTACGGGTCGTTGACCGCGTAGGCTTCGCCGGGCCGCATCGTCCCGGACCGGCGACGGACGACCTCCCTGACCGCGGTGCCCATGGAACCCAGGTGCACCGGGATGTGCGGCGCGTTGGCGACCAGGTTGCCGTCCGGGTCGAACAACGCGCAGGAGAAGTCCAGCCGTTCCTTGATGTTCACCGACTGGGCGGTCGAAGCCAGCCGTGCCCCCATCTGGTCGGCGATCGACACGAAGAGGTTGTTGAAGATCTCCAGCATGACGGGGTCCGCCGCCGTCCCCACACCGGCCCGGGCGGGCACGGCGGCCCGTTCGACGAGCAGGTGTCCGGCGCCGGTGGCGGTCGCCCGCCAGCCGCAGTCCACGACCGTGGTCGCGTTGGTTTCGGTGATCACGGCAGGGCCGGTCACGACGGTGCCCGGACGCAGGCGTCCACGCCGCCGCAAGGGCACGTCGCGCCACGTGCCGTCCGTGTAGAGGGGGACCGTTCCAGGGAGCGTTCCGTCGTCGGCCGGACCGGTCTCGGCGAGCCGGCTCAGGTCGGGCTGCGGGGTGAGACCCGTCGCTTCGACCGAGACGGCGTCGACCACGACGGGGCGGTCCAGAAGAAACGAGTACATCGTCCGGTGCCTCGCCTCGAACGCCGAGACCATCGCCGGAAGGCCGGCCAGTGCCACCGCGACGGCCGTGTCGGTGCCGTCGTACCGCAGCCGTGCGGTGTGCGTGACCCGGATGCGTTCGGCGGGGACGTCCTCGTCGTGCAGCACGGCGCGTGCCGCGGCCTCCAGCTCGTCGGCGACGAGGCGCAGGTGCCCCATGCTGTCCTCCACGAGGGGCAGTTCGACGGACCGCTCGCGCAAGGTGGTCGTGTCGGCGAGGCCGATGCCCAGCGCGGAGAGCACCCCGGCCATGGGGGGTACCAGGACGGTGCGGATCCCCAGGGCATCGGCCACGGCGCACGCGTGCTGGCCGCCCGCGCCTCCGAAGGACATCAGCGCGTACCCCGTCACATCGTGGCCGCGCTGCACGGAGATCCGCTTGACGGCGGCCGCCACGTTCGCCACCGCCACCTGGAGGAAGCCTTCGGCCACCCGCTCCGGTGATCGCCGGTCGCCGGTGCTCGAGCTGATCTGCGCGGCGAGTTCGGCGAACCCCCGCCGCACGGCTTCGTGGTCGACGGGCTGGTTCCCGTCGGCTCCGAAGACGTGGGGGAAGCAGGCCGGCTGGATCCGGCCGAGCATCACGTTGGCGTCGGTCACCGTCAGCGGGCCCTGCTCGCGATAGCAGGCCGGGCCGGGGGACGCCCCGGCGGAATCGGGGCCGACGCGGTAGCGGCTGCCGTCGAAGTGCAGGACGGAGCCGCCTCCCGCCGCGACCGTGTGGATGTCGAGCATGGGGGCCTGGAGGCGGACTCCCGCCACATGGGAGGTGGACACCCGCTCGTAGGTTCCCGCGAAGTGGGAGACGTCGGTGGAGGTACCGCCCATGTCGAAGCCGATGACCTTCTCGAAACCGGCCAGCCGCGACAGGTGCGCCATCCCCACGATGCCGCCGGCCGGCCCGGACAGGACGGCGTCCTTGCCCCGGAAGTGCCCTGCCTGGGCCAGGCCGCCGTTGGACTGCATGAACATCAGCCGCACGCCTCCCATCCGGCCGGTGACCTGCCCGACGTGGCGGCCCAGGACGGGGGAAAGGTAGGCGTCGACGACCGAGGTGTCTCCGCGGGGGACCAGCTTCACCAGGGGACTCACCTCGCTGGACAGCGAGATCTGGGGAAAGCCGATGCGGCGGGCCAGTTCGCCGATCGCCCGCTCGTGCCCCGGATGCAGTGCGCTGTGCAGGCACACCACGGCGACGGCGCGGATGCCGTCGTCGTACGCGTGGCCCAGCTCGACGGCGAGGCTGTCCAGATCGGGCGGCTTCAGCACCGTGCCCTCGGCGGTGATGCGTTCACCGACCTCGATGACCCGCTCGTACAGGGCCTCGGGTAGGATGATCTGCCGGTCGAAGAGGCGCGGGCGGTCCTGGTATCCGATGCGCAGGGCATCGCGGAACCCACGCGTGATGACCAGGGCGGTGCGTTCGCCCGTGCGTTCCAGCAAGGCGTTGGTGGCCACGGTGGTGCCCATCCGCACCCCGTCGATCGCGGTGCGGGGAATCGCTTCGCCGTGCCGGAGCCCCAGCAGCATGCGGATCCCCGCGACGGCCGCGTCGCCGTAGCGGGCCGGGTTCTCGGACAGGAGCTTGCGGGAGACCAGGCGGCCGTCCGGGGTGCGGGCGACGATGTCGGTGAAGGTGCCACCGCGGTCGATCCAGAACTGCCAGCCGGGACCGGTACTGGGGGCCATGTGCCGTCCTTTCCTGCCTGAGCCGGACCGCGGTCGCGCATTCAGCATGAGCCTCCGGCCGCGTCCGGTGCCGGCGCGACTCGCTCGGGCCGAGACCCATACTGGGAGTGGTACGCCCGTGGGCGGAGGTGGGCCGGTTGAGTTCCCTGACGGTGGGCGTCTGCCGCGAGACGGCGCCGGGTGAGAACCGGGTCGGGCTGGTGCCCGACCTCGTCGGCCCGGCACGGGCACTCGGGCCGCACGTGCTCGTCGAGGCCGGGGCCGGGGCGTCCGCCTCGATGCCCGACGGCCTCTTCCGGGCAGCGGGCGCCCAGATCGCGACGCGCGAGGCCGTCATCGCCCGGGCCGACATCCTCGTCGGTGTACGGCCGCCGGTCCTCCCGACGGGCTGCCGGTTCCGGCAGGGGCAGGTACTGATCGCGCTCCTGGACCCGCTGAGCATTCCCTTCCAGGTCCGGCGGTGGGCGGACGAGGGGCTCACAGCCATCGGCCTGGATCTCGTCCCGGACACGCCGGAGGCCCACCCGATGGACGCTGCCGCCTCCCAGGGCCGGCTCATCGGCCATCAGGCGGCGCTCTTCGCGGCCGACCGCTTCGGGCGCCCCCTGTCGGGCACCCCGGGACGGGGTTCGCCCGGCGCGGCGAGGGCCTGCGTGATCGGGTCCGGTGGCGCCGCCCGGCAGGCCGCGGAGACCCTCCGCGGCCTGGGGGCCCGGGTCCGCGCCGTGGACGGCCCGGAGGGCGGGCAGGTTCCGCCCTTCCTGCTCGAGGGCGTCGACATCGTCGTCGCGACCGTCCGGCCCGGCCGGGAGCGGCGGCCGCCGGTCCGGGTGACCGCGCGGGCGATGGCGGGCATGCGTCCGGGGGCCGTCGCCGTCGACACCGCCGCAGGGCCGGAGGGCGGCCTTGTCGAAGGCGTTCGGGCCGAGGGCGTGACGACCACGGCTTCCGGCGTCACCGTCATGGGCGTGGGCCGCCTCCTCGAGCACATCCCCGCAGCGGCTTCCACGGCGTACGCGCGGAACGTCACGGCGCTGCTCGGGCGCATCGTGCGGGACGGCACCCTGCGGATCGACCCGGCCGACCCGGCCCTGGCTGCCATGATCGTCACCCGCGGCAGCCTCGTCCTCCACAGGGCCGTGTGGCAGCGGATCCTCGACCAGACCGCCCTGGCGGGCCTGCCCTGACGCTTCACCCGCCCGGGTCACTTCCCGGGCACGGTCTCCCGGAGCACGGCCGCCTGTCGGGCCACGGCGACTGCCCGGTACGCGCATTCCTCGTAACACCGGCCGATCACCGCAGCATCGACGGCATCAGCCGCCCGGACCGTCCCCTCCCCTTCCATCAGCAGACGGCTCAACGCCTCCTGCCGACGGCTGATGCCCGCCAGCTCCCTGCCGACGACGCCGTGGGGCGCGGAGAGCGCGACGACGTCACTCGTCCGGCCGATCAGCCCGAGGCATGCCTCGCCCATGTCCCGCACGGGTCGCCGCACCGCTTCGGGAAGCGGATGCGCCGATCGCCGCTCCCAGGCGATGTCGCCCACCTGGCCGGTCAGCAGGACGATGCGCCCCACGTCCTGACCGACGTACAGACCGGCGAGGAGCGAGCGCAGATCCCCGGCCCCGCTCGCCTCGCCAAGATCGTCGGCGCTGTTCCGCAGGTCGACGAGCGCCCTTGCGAGCTCGGCCATCTCCCGCTCCGCACCGGGTCCGCTCCCCACGAGGACGGCCGTGGCCAGGCGCAACGCGTCGTGGGCCAGCCGCAGCACGTGCGCCACGTCCTCGACGGTCCGGTCCGTCCCGCCCCGGGGCCTGTCACCCACATCCCGCTCCTGCTCCACGGCCGAACGCCGCCCCGCGTCCCGTCTGTGGCGTTCAGGAGGTCCCACCAGCCGTCTACGCCACCGCAGAAGCATGTCAGAGGACCGCGCGGCTGCGAGAGCGGCGCGCCCCGTGCCGAAGCACGCCGGTTCCGGTCCCGTGATGCGAGCGGGTCCGCGGTTGGGAAGACTGGGAGCATGGCGACCAAGGCAGTGCTCGAGGGCGGCCCGGACGATCTGCCCGAGCGGATCGTTCCGGTCTCCGACCCCGAAGCGGACTTGAAGATTCCACATCGCGGCGGATACGAGCATTTCAAGATCACGTCGCGGCATCAGGACAGCCCGGAAGGGCGGCTGGCCGTCTTCGAGTGGTGGGAACGGACGGAGATCGCCGAATGACACGGACGGTCGACGCCGCTCGGGGCCTACCGTGGAGGAGTGGGAGCGAGCGGCAGCCCTGAGACGGACCGCGAGGTCACCGTCTGCCTCGCCGGCGACGTGATGCTCGGCCGAGGCGTGGACCAGGTGCTGCCCCACCCGGGCGACCCGCAGCTCGCCGAGCCGTGGGTGACGGACGCACGTGCGTACGTCGAGATGGCCGAGGCCGCGAACGGGCCGATATCCAGGCCCGCCGGCTACGACGCGCCGTGGGGCGACCTGCTGGAGGAACTCCGGGCCACCGGGCCGGACGCCTGGGTGCTGAACCTGGAGACCAGCGTGACCCGGGCGGGCGGCTTCGCCCCAGGGAAGAGCGTCCACTACCGGATGAGCCCGGCGAACGTGCCGTGCCTGGCCTCTGCCCGGCCCGACGTGTGCGTACTGGCCAACAACCACGTCCTCGACTTCGGCCGGGACGGACTGGCCGAGACCCTCCACAGCCTCACCCGCGCCGGGCTGCGCACCGCCGGCGCCGGCGGCGATGCCGCCGAGGCGTGGCGGCCGGCACGGGTGGTCCTGCGGCCTCCTCGTTCCGGCACGGGAGCCGCGCCCCGTCCCGGGCGGCGCCTCCTCGTGTTCGCGGTCGGACTCCCTTCCAGCGGCATCCCCCTCGACTGGGCGGCCACCCCGGACCGCAGCGGCATCGCCCTGGCCTCCGCACCCTCGCCGACCGCCGCGGCCGGCCTGGTCGCCCGTATGCGGGCCGCCCGTCGGCCCGGCGACCTGGTGGCCGTCTCGATCCACTGGGGGTCCAACTGGGGCTACCGGGTCCCGCCCGAGCACATCCGGTTCGCCCACGACCTCGTCGACGGCGGCGCCGACTTCGTCCACGGCCACTCCTCGCACCACCCCCGCCCCTTGGAGGTCTATCGCGGCCGGCTGATCCTCTACGGCTGCGGAGACCTGATCGACGACTACGAGGGGATCGGCGGTCACGAGCAGTACCGCGACGACCTCCGCCTCCTCTACACGGCCCGCCTCGACGAAACCACGGGGGCGCTGCGCGGACTGCGCCTGATCCCGTTCCAGGCCCGCCGCCTGACACTGCGCCGGGCCCGGCCCCGGGACGCCCAGTGGCTGCGCGCTGCCCTCACCCGCCACGGCGCCCCCTTCTCCGCGGCCCTCACCGTCGGCGGCGACGGGGCGCTGGTCCTCGCCTCGTGGTGACACGGGATACGGGGTCAGGCGCCGTCCGCCGGACCGACCCCGTCCGGACCCGACGTGACCAGGGGGAAGGGGCCGGCCACAACCCGCAGGACGCCGATGCCCCCGGTCGGCGTAGCCGAACGGGACCTGTGGGTCGTGGTCCGCATACGCTTCCTGTGCGACCGCCGGCCCCATGGAGGTAGGGGGCCGGCGAGCTTCCGCCGGCACACGAAACCCTCGTGTGCCTGCGTCTTCACACCGGACCGCGGGACCCGACCGGGTCGTCACCCGCGTCGGTCTGTGCGACGGACGGTGATCTGCCCACTCGGGGACGTCGAGGTTCCCTCCGGGCTGCCGTGTGTGCCGTCGGCATCGGCCGCCCGGGCGGCGGTCCGCCAGGAGATGGAGGAAAGGTGCAGGCAGGCATACGTCACACCCGTCTGGCCGCCGCGCTGGCCGTACTCACGCTCGCTGCTGCCGGTTGCTCGCCCACGGCCGGCAACCTGCCCGGGACGCCGGGCGGGCCGCCCGATCCGTCGGCCGCCGCAACTGCGGCAGCGGAGGCCGGGAACCTGCTCGGTGACGCGGCCATCGCCCGGCAGGAAGCCGCGTGCGCCGCACAGCAGCCGAACAGCCCGTGGTACAAAACGCTCCTGCCCTTCGAGCACTACGACATCGGGCGCACCAGCCTCTCCCCGTGTGCCCGCTTCCCCGGCTCGTTGACGGGGAAGAACGTGGTCGAGGCCCATCGCGTCACGGGCAGCCTCTACTACACGCCGTTCGACATCGCCACGCGTGGAGAGAGGGACCTGTACGTCTACGGCGGCGGCAACGGTGACGCCAATCCGCCCGCCCTGCAGACCTTCATCGCCAAGGTCGAGCCCGGCACCATGAAGGAGATCTGGCGCACCCACCTCTCCGACGCCCGGAAGAACAACGAACTGCACGTGTCGGGAGCGGTCGACGTCATGGCCGACGGCAGCCTCGTCGCCATTTCCGACCACACCCTGTACAAGCTCGACGGCACCACGGGCAAGATCCTCCTCAAGAAGGACATGCCCACCGGTGAGAGCCCCCCGAACGACAGCGCGTTCAACGGGATCGACGCCTTCCCCGACGGCACGATCGTCGTCCGGTCGCTGAACCGGCCGGTGGGCTGCACGCTCAACGGGTACAGCGCCGCCGGCTTCAAGTGCCCGGGCGCGCCGAACTCGGCCAAGCCCTCGATCATCGGCACGGTCGATCCCAAGACCTTCAAGGTGCTCAGCTGGACCCAGTTGAAGGGCAACGTCCTCGGCCGGGTCACCACCAGCCGCTACCAGGGCCGCGACTACGCCTACGTGACCACTCCCACCCAGCTCTTCCGCTACGTCTGGGACGGCCGCACCATCAAGCAGGACCCCGCCTGGGGTCCGATCACCTACGCCACGTCCGGCCAGACCCAGGCCGGCGCGCCCGTGATCATGGGTGACTGGGTGGTCATGTCCACCAACGGCACCGCCGCCAAGGTGCCGCTGAGCGTCGTCGCCGTCCACCAGGGGAACGCCGGGCGGGTGACGCGCATGGACCCCAATCCGGCGCTCGAACCCGGCCAGTACAGCTACTACTACGCCAAGGTCTCGGCAGACCCGGTCAACAACCGGATCTACGTGATGGACTTCGGCCTGGGCACCGCCTCGGCCATCGACTTCCGCAACGGCAGGATGTCCCTGGCCTGGAAGGTCAAGCAGCGCACCAACAGCTACATCACCCTCATCGGGCCGCCGGACAAACGGGTCTTCGTGACCGCGAACGCGCGGTCGAAGGAGACCGACCCCACCAAGTTCAACCCCGGCCCGATCGGCGTCAACTACATGGACCAGATCCAATGGCGAGACGCCCGCACCGGCAAGCTCCTGGCCGCCTCCGACTTCTACGCGCCGGCCACCTCCGCCGGGACGGTGCCGCCCGGCTACGGCGGCCTGATCTACAACATCCTCTACGACGGTCACGCCGTCGTCCTGGAAGTCCGCCCAGCCGACAAGGCCCGCAAGGCACGCCGGTAGCCGTCGAGCCGGACACACGCGGAGGGCCTGAAGACCACCGAGGTCGCCGGGCCCCCGCCACCGCCCCGCGCCCTCCGTGGCGGCGGCCAGGCGTCGACGTCCTTGCAGGCGTCGGGCGCTCCCTCGGAAGGCGTGGTCCGACCCGACGCGGAGGTCGAGGGGCTCCCCCAGGAGTAGAGCCGAGCACACGGGTACTTCCCCGCACTGCCGGTCCGGCCCGTCAGTGGACCGTTTGGGCCCTCCGGGGGACCGACAGGCCCGCGCGGTTCCGCATGCGCCGGCGTCACGATGGGCAGCGTCTGCGGAGGTGGTCGGAATGTCCAGTCTCGGAGTGGCCGTCGTGCGCCAGTACGAGCGCGGTGTCGTCTTCCGGTTCGGCAGGCTGCACAACGTACGGAACCCCGGCATCCGTTTCATGATCCCGCTGGTGGACCGCATGTGGAAGGTGAGCCTGCGTACGGTGACCATGCCGATCGCCTCCCAGCAGGTCATCACCCGGGACAACGTCTCCATCGGTGTCGCCGCCGTCGCCTACTTCCGGCGCGTCGATCCGGTGAAGTCCATCGTCGAGATCGAGGACGTGTCGTCGGCGATCAACCACATCGCCCAGACCACCGTGCGCAACGTGGTGGGCCGCTCGTTGCTCGACCAGGTCCTCACGGACACGGAGACCCTCAACATCCAGATCAAGGACATCCTCGACAGCCTCACCGAGCAGTGGGGCGTACTCGTCCTCCTCGTCGAGCTCAAGGACATCGAGCTGCCCACCACGATGCAGCGCGCCATGGCCCGGCAGGCGGAGGCCGAGCGCGAGAAGCGGGCAAAGATCATCGCTGCCGAGGGGGAGGCCCTCAGCGTGGACCGCCTGGCCGAGGCAGCCGACGTCATCAGCCGCCACCCCATCGCCCTGCAGCTGCGCAACCTCCAGATCCTCGCCGAGATCGCCGCGGAGAAGAACTCCACCATCGTCTTCCCCGCCCAGTTCCTCGAGAGCGCCCGGGCACTCACCCGGTTCGTCGAGAACGAATCCGCGAACGCCTCCTCCCCCCTCGCGGCGCTCGGCCTGACACCCGCGACCGGGCAGGACCGCCGCATGGAGTGACGCCCACCCGGGCCCTGGCTCGCCGTCCCGGTGGACGCCGGGGAAAGGACCGACCAGCCTGGTGTGTGGCAGCCGATCCGAGTGCTGAGAGGTGGTGGAGACGATGGGACCCCTGGCCCCCCTCACCGTCGGAGTCGACGGTTCGGATTCCAGCCTGACCGCAGTGGACTGGGCCGCGGACGAGGCAGCACGACTCGCCCTTCCCCTGCGTGTCGTGTACGCCTCGCTGTGGGAGCGGTACGAGGGAGCGGTACCGGCCCGGAGCCTGAACCGTCCTTCCGGACAGATTCTCGCCGAGAACATCGTGGCCGCCGGAGCCGACCGTGTCCGAAAGCGCAGCCCCGGTGTGCAGGTCACGACGGACATCGCGGCCGAGGACGCGACGAGCGCCCTGTTACGCGAGGGACACACGGCAGACGCTGTCGTCGTCGGCGCGCACGGACGCGGAGAGCTGGCCGGCCTCCTGCTCGGATCCGTGGCCCTCGTCGTCGCCGCCAGGTCCTCGGGCCCGGTCATCGTCGTGCGCGGGGACCGGCACGCCCTGGAGGGACGCCACGGACGCGTACTGCTCGGAATAGGCCCCCACGACGTGGACTCCCCGGCCGTGCGGTTCGCCTTCCGCGAGGCCGCGGCACGCGACGCGGAACTCGACGTCGTCTGCGCCTGGCGACGCCCCCTGCACGAACGGGTCGACCACATGGTCCTGCCCGGGGCCGTGCCCCGCGGCCATGAGGAACAGGCAGCGGCGTTGATGGACGAGGCCGTGGAAGCCGTGGCCCGCGAGCACCCGCAGGTGCGGCTCCGCCGCACCACCCTCGAAGGCACCGCACGCAAGGTACTCACGGAGCGGTCCGCCGCAGCGGACGTCCTCGTCGTCGGCGCACGCCGCCCGGGCCGCATGATCGGCATGGAGCTCGGGAGGGTCGCCCACCGAGCCCTGCATCATGCCCGCTGCCCTGTCGCAGTCGTCCCGCAGCACCACGACGCACCGGTTCCGGATGAACCGTGACCCCCGGCCCGACCACAACAGGGGCGAGAGTGCCCCTTCGAGATGAAGCGTGCGCCTTCAGCGCGGCGCGCACGCCGCAAGCCGTTCGAGCGGCAGGCTGACCGCGTGGTCGCGGCCGGGCCGGATCCGGCCTCTGCCACAGCACTCAGGGCGGAGCTCAGCCAGTGAGGGTCTCACCGAAGGCGACGTTCGCCGCGCTGGCCGTGCCGAACTTCCGTCTCTTCTTCGCGGGCCAGTCGGTCAGCCTGATCGGCACGTGGATGCAGGCAGTGGCCCAGTCGTGGCTCGTGCTGCAGCTGACCGGGTCGGGCACGATCCTCGGGCTGGTGGTGGCCGCCCAGTTCCTGCCCGTCCTGCTGGGCGGCCCCTACGGCGGGCTGCTGGCCGACCGGGCCGACAAGCACCGGCTGCTGATGGCCACACAGTCCGCCCAGGCGGCCCTCGCCCTGGCGCTGGGACTCCTGACCGTCACCCATGCGGTCCGGCTGTGGACGGTCGTGGTCCTGGCGGTCGGGTTGGGCGCAGTGAACGCGGTGGACATCCCCACCCGCCAGACGTTCGTCCCCGAACTGGTCGGCCCTGAGCTGCTGCGCAACGCGGTCGGCTTGAACAGCATCCTGATCAGCGCCACCCGCGCGATCGGCCCCGCGGTGGCAGGGATCCTGATCGCCACGGCGGGAGTCGGCGCCTGCTTCCTGGCCAACGCGGCCAGCTTCCTCGCCGTCCTCCTCGCGCTCCGCCTGATGCACACCGGCCGGCTGCAACCCTCGGGCGCCCTCGAACGGGCGCCCGGCCAGCTGACCGAGGGCCTGCGCTACGTGCGCCGCACGGCCGGCCTGTGGGCACCCCTGGCCATGATGGCCCTGATCGGCACCCTCGCCTACGAATTCCAGGTCGTCCTGCCACTGCTGGTACGAACCGTCCTCCACGGCGGACCACAGACCTACGGCTTCCTCACCGCCGCCATGGGGCTGGGCTCCGTGGCCGGCGGACTCGCCGTCGCAGCCGTGGGCCGTGCCGGCGTCGTCCCCCTGATCGGCGCCGCCGCAGGCTTCGCCGCCACGCTCGCCGCCGCCGCGGCAGTGCCGACAGTGCCTGCCGAAGTGACGGTCCTGGCCTTCGTCGGGGTGGCGAGCACCGTCTTCCTCGCCCTCGGCAACACGACACTGCAACTGATCAGCGATCCGGCGTTCCGGGGCCGGGTCATGGCCCTGTGGTCCGTCACCTTCCTGGGCAGCACACCCGTGGGCGGACCCGTCGTCGGCGTCGTCTCCCAGCACCTGGGCCCCCGTGCCGGACTCGCCCTCGGCGCGGGCGCCTGCCTCACCGCCGCCGTCCTGGGCCTGCTCGCCCTCCCCCGGATCCCGCAAGCGGCCCGCTTCGTCGAACGCACGAAGGCCCGCCAACCCCCTCCACCCGACACCGGGACCGACCGCACCTGACCGCCGTCGCACCGCCGTGGGGCAGCTCGCGCCGTCGGCGGTCAGGAGGCGGCGCAGACGGCCTCGACGAAATGGCCCACCTGCTCTTCCGTGAGGTGCCGGGCCAGGTCGGCTTCGCTGATCATGCCGACCAGCCGGTGGTCTTCGATGACGGGGAGTCGTCGGATGCGGTGTTCCTGCATGACCTGCAGGACCTGTCCGGTGTCCGCATCCGCCGCCACGGTGTACGGCTTGCCCTGGGCGAGCATGCCTGCCGTCATGTGATGGGGATCCTTGCCCTTCGCCAGGCACTTCACGACGATGTCGCGGTCGGTGATGATCCCGTGGAGCCTGTCGTCCGGTCCACAGATCGGCAGGGATCCCACCCCCAGTTCGCCCATGCGGCGCGCCGCGTCCATCAGTGTCTCGTCTTCCTGCACGCAGGAAGCGCCCCGGTGCATGATCTCTCGCGCGGTCGCCATGGCCTCCTCCTTGCGCTCGGGGGCACCGGCCGGGTTTCCGCAGGCGTCGGGCTCGCAGCTCGCGGCCCGCGTTCGCGAACCCGGCTCGCTGCATCCGCGAACGGCGTCATCACGTTCGCGGCCCTGTCGGTCCGTGCCTCCCATTCTCCGTCCCGGTGTTCGGCGACGCGAGCGCGGGCCGGTTCCGGGGGGCGGTGCTGCGATGTCGTCACGCTCACCGCGTGTCGCTCCGACTCCTGCCGGTGGGGGCGGTCATCAGCCAGGAGACGGTGCGGCTGACGTCAGAGGAAGCGAGGATACCGACCAGGCAGCCACCGTCGTCGACGACCACGGCCCGTCCGGTCCCACCCGAGATCATCTGCGGCAGCACGTCGACGAGCTGGTCGTCAGGGCGGGTCACGACCACCTGCGATGTGGGGGCCATGACTTCCCGCACCCGTGTCACCCCGCGCCGCGTCTCGGCGACCCGGCCCGCCGCGGCGAGCGTGAGGAGGCCCGCCGGCGAGCAGCCGTCCTCGCCGATGACGGGGAAGGCCGAGTGGCGGTAGCGGTATCGCGGATCCGCCAGGAGGTCCGCGACGGTCAGGTCGGCGGGCACCGTGACCGGGGAAGGTGTCATGGCCTGCCGCACGGTCACACCCGTGAGTACGGCCCGCAGCTGCGCCTGCCGGCCTTCCGCGGTCGCGGTGGCGATCAGGAACCAGGCGATCATGACGAGCCACAGTCCGCCGACCACGTCGCCGCGTGCGAACAACAGCAGCCCCGCCAGGAGGAGGAGCCAGCCGAAGCCGCGCCCCGCCGCGGCCGCACCGGCCGTGGCTCGTGCGCGGTCTCCGGTCCTCCACCAGAGGAAGGCCCGCAGCAGCCGGCCGCCGTCCAGCGGAGCGGCCGGCACGGAGTTGAACAGCGCCAGCAAGAGGTTGATCACCGCGAGCCACACCAGCGCTTCACTCGGCAACCCCCGCCCCGCTGTACTGTCGGCGACCCACGCGCCCAGTGCGAAGAGTGCGCCCAACCCCAGGCTGACCAGCGGTCCGACTCCCGCGATGCGCAGCTCGGCGGCGGGCGTGGACGCCTCCGTCCTGAGCCTGGCGACCCCGCCGAGAAGCCACAGAACGATGTCGTCCACCGCCACCCCTTCGCGACGGGCCACCACGGCATGGGCCAGTTCGTGAGCGAGCAGTGACACGAAGAAGAGGGCCGCCGCCAGCAACCCCACGAGCCAGTAGGCCCACCAGGCGCGCCCCGGGGACACCGCGGGCAGCCGCCCCTGCGCCAGCCCCAGTGCGATGAGCGTGAAGACGGCCAGGATGCTCCAGTGCACACCCACCCGGACTCCCGCGATCCGGCCCAGTACGAATGTCGGCGTCACAGTCCCTCCAGCGTCAACCCCTGCACCTTCCGGCTGCCGGCGCAAACACGGCGACCGGCGCTCTGGAAGGCCTGCCGGGGCGGCTCCCATGCTCGCCCCGCAGACATCTACCAGCGTAGGCACCGGCCGGTGTCCCCATAGGGCCGACCGGTCCCCCTCCCCGCCCTGGCGGCCCCCCACGCGCCGATCACGCCCGATGCGGGCGCGCCGAACTCTGCGCGCCGGCCGACGCACGCAGGACGGGGCTCCTGCGGGTGCAGGCCGCGCTTCCCCGCACGACGCTGGAAGCAGGGGTGCTCTTCCTCACCCGACCGGCATCCGCCGGGAAGGCGGTCCGGGCTTCCCGCTCGTCCGCGGGGGCGCCGCGGCCGTCCGACGGTGGAAGGCCGGCCGGCACATCCCGGCCGCGATGGGAGGCCAGGCATGTTGTTCTCCGATCGGACCGCTGCCGGCAGGCTGCTGGCTGACGAGGTCGCCCGGCTCGCGCTGCACCGGCCGGTGGTCCTCGGTCTGCCCCGCGGCGGGGTGCCCGTGGCCGCGGAGGTGGCACGGAAACTGGGGGCGCCACTGGACGTGATCGTGGTCCGCAAACTCGGTGTGCCCTTCCAGCCCGAGGTGGCCTTCGGTGCCATCGGGGAGGGCGGCGTACGGCTCGTCGACGATGCGACGGCCAGGACGGCCCGCCTCGGGGAGCGGGACTGCTCTCGGGTCGAGGAGGCGGAGCGGGAGGAGCTGCTGCGGCGGCTGGCCCGCTACCGCCGGGGCCGGAAACGGACGGCGCTCACCGGACGCGCCGTGGTCATCGTGGACGACGGGATCGCCACCGGATCGACCGCGTCCGTCGCCTGCGAGGTGGCACGCCGGCAAGGGGCCGCGCACGTGGTCCTGGCCGTCCCGGTTGCGGCACCGCAGGCACTGCGGCGCCTCCGGCACGAGGCCGACGCCGTCGTGTGCCTGTCGGCTCCCCCGCACTTCTCCGCCGTGGGCCAGTGGTACGAGGACTTCTCGCAGGTCGGCGACGAGGAGGTCTCGGCACTGCTGGCCGCCGCGACGAGGGCCAGCACGCATCCGGCGAATCCGGCAGGGGGCGCGAACCCGGTGGAGATGGACGACGTGGTGGTGGACGCAGGTGGAACGGCCCTGCCCGGGCTGTTGGCCGTGCCCCGTGACGCGGCGGGCGTCGTCGTGTTCGCACACGGCAGCGGAAGCAGCCGTCTGAGCCCCCGCAACCGGCGGGTGGCCGAGGTGCTCAACGACGCGGGTCTCGCGACGCTGCTCTTCGACCTCCTCACCCCGACCGAGGCACAGGACCGGACGAAGGTCTTCGACGTTCCCCTCCTCGCCCTCCGCCTGACGCAGGCCAACCGATGGCTCCGGCCGAGGCTTCCCCTGCACGTCTGCTACTTCGGTGCGAGCACGGGCGCCGCGGCGGCACTCGCGGCCGCGGCCGAACCGCGGTCGGACATCGCGGCGATCGTCTCCCGGGGCGGCCGTCCGGACCTGGCACTGACCCGGCTCGAGGCCGTGCGCGCTCCGACCCTGCTGATCGTCGGCGGAGCGGACCTGCAGGTCCTGGACCTGAACCGCCAGGCCGCCGCGCACCTCCAGTGCGAGCACCAGGTCACCGTGGTCGCCGGGGCCACGCACCTCTTCGAGGAGCCCGGAGCGCTGGACGCAGTGGCGGACGCGGCATTGGGCTGGTTCACCCGTCACCTCGCCCCTCTGCGCGCCACGTCACGGGGGTCGGACGACCGGCGCAAGGCATGACGGCGGACCGAGGTGGAACTGCCGCCCCCGATTCCATGGGCCGACCACGGTCCACCTGGACCGGGAACACCGCTGAGGCACCGTCTCGGAACACGTCTCCAGGCACGTGGACCGAGCGGCCCCCGCCCGGGACCGTTCGGCCCTCCCCCACCGCGCCGCCTCCGGCGGATGGTGGTTTCGCACCACCTTCAGGCCTCGTGGTGGACGAGGAGCCGGCATGACCTACCCGATCATCACCAAACAGCGCCGTCCTCGCGGCACCTGGCGGCTCTCGGACTACGCCCAGGCCCGCGCGACCTTCACCTGGAGCGAGGCCCGGTCCTGGCTGAGCGGCCTGCCGGACGGCAGCGGCCTGAACATGGGATTCGAGGCGGTCGACCGGCACGTCGCGGCCGGTCACGGCGGGTGGGAGGCCTTGCGGTGCGTCGCGGCCGACGATTCCGTCACCCGCGTGAGCTATGCGGACCTCGCCGCCGACACCTCCCGGTTCGCCAACGTCCTCGCGGGCTCGGGGGTGGCCCCGCAGGAGCGGGTCTTCACTCTGCTGGGCCGGCGCCGGGAGCTGTACACCGCTGTTCTGGGCACGCTGCGCGCCCGGCGGGTGCTGTGCCCGCTGTTCTCCGCCTTCGGCCCGGAGCCGGTGCGGCAGCGGCTCGCATTGGGCAATGCCCGGGTCCTGGTGACCACGGAGGCCCTCTACCGGCGCAAGGTCGAGGCGAACCGGCACCTGCTTCCCGGTCTGGCTCACGTACTGCTGGTCGGTCCCGTCACCGACCCGCCCGCGGGCACCCGCGGACTGGAAGACCTCATGGCGCAGGCCTCCCCCGTGTTCACGGTGCCGCCGACCGACCCCGAGGACGCCGCCCTGCTCCACTTCACGAGCGGAACGACCGGCACGCCCAAGGGCGCGGTGCACGTCCACGACGCGGTCGTGGCTCACCACGCCACGGCGTCCTTCGCCCTGGATCTCGGGCCTCGGGACGTCTACTGGTGCACGGCGGACCCCGGCTGGGTGACGGGCACCTCGTACGGGATCATCGCCCCTCTCACGCACGGTGCCACCCTGGTGGTGGACGAGGGCGAGTTCGACGTGCACCGCTGGTACCGGATCCTCGACACGCAGGACGTCGCGGTCTGGTACACCGCTCCCACGGCGATCCGGATGCTGATGCGGGCCACGCCGCGGGGTGGCGGACGCCGTCTTCCCGGCCCGTACGACCTCTCCGCCCTCCGCTTCATCGCCAGCGTCGGCGAGCCCCTCAACCCCGAAGCCGTCCTGTGGGGGCAGGAGGTCCTGGGCCTCCCCGTGCACGACAACTGGTGGCAGACGGAAACCGGCGCCATCATGATCGCCAACTATGCCTCCAGCGACATCCGCCCCGGCTCCATGGGGCGTCCCCTGCCGGGCGTGGTCGCGGCGGTGCTGGAACGCGGGCAGGACGGACGGGCGGCCGTCACCGACGGGCACGTACGGGAGGTCACCCGTCCCGGCGTGGAGGGTGAACTGGCCCTTCGGCCCGGCTGGCCTTCGATGTTCCGGGGCTACCTGAACGAACGGGCACGCTACGAGGCCTGCTTCGCCGACGGCTGGTACCTCACTGGCGACGTGGTGAAGCGGGACGAAGAGGGATGGTTCTGGTTCGTCGGGCGCGCCGACGACGTCATCAAATCCGCAGGCCACCTCGTCGGCCCGTTCGAGGTCGAAAGTGCCCTGATGGAGCATCCGGCCGTGGCGGAGGCGGGGGTGATCGGCCGCCCGGACCCGGTCGTGGGGGCCGTGGTCAAGGCTTTCGTCTCGCTGCGGCCCGGCTATGAGGCGGCGGATTCGCTGAAGCGCGAACTGCTGGCGTTCTCCCGGCGGCGGCTCGGGCCGGCGGTGGCCCCGCGCGAGATCGATTTCGAGCAGGACCTCCCCAAGACCCGCAGCGGCAAGGTGATGCGCCGCGTGCTGCGGGCCCGTGAACTCGGCCTGCCCGAGGGCGATCTGTCGGCCCTGGAACGTCCTGCCTGAGCAGCCCGTGAGGAAAGGCCCGGCCATGAACGCCACCCCCAGGAGAGGTTCCGGCCCCAAGCGTCCCGGCAGTCGCCGTCAGCCGCACGCGGCCCAGGACGGCCAGTCCCCCGGACGCGACCATCGGCTGGTGCTGCTGAGGCAGATGCTCCTGATCCGCCGCTTCGAGGAGCGCTGTGTCGAGCTCTACAGCGCGGCGAAGATCCGCGGGTTCGTCCACCTGTACATCGGTGAGGAGGCGGTCGCCGTCGGTGTCGGCCAGTCCCTCCGCGAGGAGGACGCCGTCGTGTCCACGTACCGCGAGCACGGCCACGCGCTCGCACGGGGCGTGCCGGCCGAGGCCGTGATGGCGGAGATGTTCGGCAAGGCCACGGGGTGCAGCCGCGGCCGAGGCGGGTCCATGCACCTGTTCGACGCCGGACGGCGGTTCTACGGCGGCAACGCCATCGTCGCCGGCGGGCTGCCGCTGGCCGCCGGCCTGGCGCTCGCGGACCGGATGCGTGGAACCGAACGGGTGACCTGCTGCTTCTTCGGCGACGGGGCCTATGCGGAGGGCGAGTTCCACGAGACGGCCAACCTCGCCGCCCTGTGGCAGCTGCCCCTCCTGCTGGTCTGCGAGAACAACCTGTACGCCATGGGGACCAGTCTGGCGCGGGAACACGCCCAAACGAACCTGGCGATGCGCGCCGCGTCGTACGGTATGCCCGCCTGGACCGTCGACGGCATGGACGTGCTGGCCGTCGAGGCCGCCGCACGGCGGGCGGCGGAGTCCGTCCGGTCGGGCGGCGGCCCGCACTTCCTGGAGGCACGGACGTACCGCTTCCGCGCCCACTCCATGTACGACCCGGACCGGTACCGGGACAAGGAGGAGATCGCGCGGTGGAAGACGCGTGACCCGCTGGACGGCCTGGAGGGGACGATGCGCACCGCCGGAGCCCTGGACGACGGGGCGATGAAGCAGCTGGAGGAGGACGTGGCCATCGAGATCGACGCATCCGTACGCGCCGCGGAGGCGGCTCCGTACGAACCGGTCACGGACCTGCTGCGGTTCGTGACGAGCACTTCCGGGCGGACGACGTGAGCGCGCGCCGGTCCGCCGAGGTCGTCGAACCCGCACGCACGACGTACCGCGAAGCCCTGCGGGAGGGGCTGCGCGAGGCACTGCGCGGCGACGACCGGGTCTTCCTCATGGGAGAGGACGTCGGCCGGTACGGCGGCTGCTTCGGGGTGAGCCTGGGGTTGCTCGAGGAGTTCGGGCCCGACCGGATCCGCGACACCCCGCTGTCGGAGTCCGCTTTCGTGGGGGCCGGGATCGGTGCCGCGCTGGGCGGACTGCGTCCTGTCGTCGAGATCATGACCGTGAACTTCAGCCTGCTCGCCCTCGACCAGATCATGAACAACGCGGCCACCCTGCTGCACATGTCCGGCGGGCAGCTGAACGTACCCGTCGTGATCCGCATGACGACGGGGGCGGGCCGGCAGCTCGCCGCCCAGCATTCCCACAGCCTGGAGAGCTGGTACGCCCATATCCCGGGCATCCGGGTGCTCACCCCCGCCACCGTGGACGACGCCCGCCACATGCTGGCCGCGGCCCTCGACGACCCCGACCCCGTCGTGCTCTTCGAGCACGGGAGCCTCTACAACGAGGAGGGCGTGCTGGACGGCACGATCGATTCCGTCGGCCTCGACTCGGCGGCGGTGCGCCGGCCCGGGGCGGACGTCTCCGTGATCACCTACGGCGGCTCACTGCCCAAGGCCCTGGCCGCGGCGGAGGAGCTCGCCGGGGAGGGCATCGGCGCGGAGGTGGTGGACCTGCGGTCCCTGCGGCCCCTGGACGACGCCACGGTGATGGAGTCCGTCGCGCGCACCCACCGGGCCGTGATCGTCGACGAGGGCTGGCGCAGCGGCAGCATCTCCGGGGAGATCTCGGCCCGCATCACGGAGCAGTCCTTCTTCGACCTGGACGCGCCCGTCCGGCGGGTGTGCAGTCAGGAGGTGCCGATGCCCTACGCGCGGCAGCTGGAGGAGGCCGCCCTGCCCCAGCCTGCTTCCATCGTGGCGGCGGTCCGCCAGGCGGTGGCCTGACATGGGCGAATTCACCATGCCGTCCCTGGGAGCGGACATGGACGAGGGCACCCTCGTCGAGTGGCTGGTCGCCGAGGGGTCCGAGGTCGCGCGGGGTGACGTCGTCGCCGTCGTGGAGACGGCCAAGTCGACCATCGAGGTCGAGTGCTTCGAATCCGGCACCGTCACCGGACTTCTCGTCGAACCGGGCACGACGGTGCCCGTGGGAACTCCCCTCGCGGTCATCGGCCCCACGGCCTCCGGGACCCCTGCCGTGGCGCCCACGCGGCGGCCCTTCGTCGGCCCCGCCCTGGCGACCCCCCTCGTACGGAACCAGGCGGCTGCGGAAGGAGTGGACCTCCAAGCGGTTCACGGCAGCGGCAGGGGCGGCCGGATCACCCGGGCGGACGTGTCGCGGGCCGCTCGCCCGACCCCGGCCCGGATCGCGGCGTCACCGCTCGCCCGGCGCCTCGCCGAATCCCTGGGAGTCGATCTCGCGGCCGTCAAGGGCACGGGCAGCCGCGGCACGATCAAGGCCGACGACGTCCGCTCCGCCGTCCAGGCCGTAGGCACGGAGCCCGCTCACGCCGTCCCGGCCGAGAGGGCCGCGCCGGCCGGACCTCCTCCCACGTCCGCCGGGAGCCGCGCAGCTCCGTCAGGCGGTGACCGTCTCGCCATCGCCCGGCTGATGACCCGCGCCAAGCGGGAGATCCCGCACTACTACCTGTCCACGGTCATCGACCTCGCCGCAGCGCTGGAATGGATGCGCACCGAGAACGGCACGCGTCCGGTCACCGACCGCCTCGTCCCGGCCGCACTCCTGCTCAAAGCCGTCGCTCTGGCCGCTCGGGAGGTGCCCGAGCTGAACGGCCGCTGGTGTGACGACCGTTTCGTGCCCGCCACCGGCGTCCGCCTCGGTACGGCCGTCTCGCTGCGCGGGGGCGGCCTGGTGGCCCCCGCACTGGCGGACGCCGACCGCTTGCCCCTGCAGGAACTGATGGCCACCCTGAAAGACCTCGTCACCCGGGCGAGGCACGGCAGGCTCCGTGCCTCGGAGACCGCGGACCCGACGCTCACCGTGACCAACCTGGGTGATCAGGGTGTCGAGGAGGTGTTCGGCGTCATCTACCCGCCCCAGGTGGCGATGGTCGGCCTCGGACGCGTGACCGACCGGCCCGTCGCGATCGGCGGGATGCTCGCCGTCCACCCGACCGTCACCGCCACCCTCTCCGCCGACCACCGGGCCAGCGACGGCGCGACCGGCTCCCGCTTCCTCACCACGCTCGACCGCCTGCTCCAGCACCCGGAGGACCTGTGACCCGCGACGAAGCCCTCGAGACGATCAAGGCCGTGCTCGAGGAGGTCGTGCCGGGCGCCGACCTCTCCTCGGTGTCCCCCCACGAGAACTTCCGCACGCTCCTGGAGATGGACTCGCTGGACTTCCTCAACTTCATCGAGGTGCTCAGCAGCCGGACGGGCCTCTCCCTGCCGGAACAGGACTACCCCTCGCTCACGACCCTGGCGGGCAGCGCGGACTACGTCGCCGCGCACACCCGGGACACGGAGGAGGACCCGTCGTAACGGTGTGGGAGCCGGACCGCTCAGCCCCCCGGCCGGTGTCCGGACCTACGGTGGGCATCACGGATCCGGCACGACGGCAACGGACGAGATCGGCCCGCGTGCACAAGGGGGCGGAAAGAGTCCACCCGCTTCTCGCGGATCCTGATCGTGCGGTGCGCGGCCCCCGACCGCTTCCCCGCATCCTCACGGGAACTCTTTCCGTCACCTTCATCACATCACCGCACGCCGGGGAACGACAGGGCCGAACGGTCCCCTTCCAGCCCCCGGACGGCCCGCGCTCCCACAACGAGGAGGCGTGAGCCACGGGCAGACGCTGACGCCGGCCGGAACAGTGCAGGGCCTTCCCGCTCCGGCGGCCGGCGCGGACCGTGAGGATGCCGTCCTCGTACGAGGCGTCGACTCCTTCGGCGGGGATCGGTCCGGGCAGCCGGACCCTGCGGAGGAAGGATCCGCAGCGGAACTCCGAGTGGGCCTCGGCCTCCGTGCTCTCGGTGTGCTCGGCAATCCGCTTGGGCCTGTCGGGGCAGCTACGGGGCCATTGGGCCCGGGCCGTGGGGCCGCCGCGCGGTGCACGCTGGAACCATGTCCGAGGTGACCACAACGGATCTGTACGAGGTCACGATGGCGATGTCGTACCTCCGGGAAGGCATGCGTGCCGACGCGACCTTCAGCCTCTTCGTCCGGGATCTGCCGCCGGGGCGGGGCTTCCTGGTCGCGGCCGGCCTGGAGCCGGCCCTCGAGTACCTGACTCGGTTCGAGGTGACGGCGGACGACGTCCGAGTGTTCGCCGAAGCGCTTCACCGACCGACGGCGGACCTGGCCCGGCTGGCCGGCCTGCGGTTCGAGGGCGAGGTCCGCGCCGTCCCGGAGGGACGCCTGGTCTTCGCCGGTGAGCCGCTGCTGGAGGTGACCGCCCCGCTCCCCCAGGCCCAGCTGGTCGAGACGTACCTGCTCGGTCAGCTCTGCCACCAGACGGCCGTCGCCTCCAAGGCGGCGCGCTGCGTCCTGGCCGCGCGCGGCCGACCGGTGGTCGACTTCTCGCTGCGCCGCAGCCACGGTCCCCAGGCCGGCTTCCAGACCGCTCGTCTCGGTGGGATCGTCGGGTTCGCGGGAACCAGCAACGTCGACGCGGCGGTACGGCTGGGCCTGGACGCCTCCGGCACCATGGCGCACTCGTACATCGAGTCCTTCCCCTCCGAAGCGGACGCGTTCCGGGCCTTCGCACGCGCCCATCCCGGGCCGGTCACCCTGCTCGTGGACACCTACGACACCGACCGGGGCGTGTCGACCGCCGCCCGCGTCCTGGCCGACCTGCGGCGCGGCCCGGGCTGCGCCGTCCGTCTCGACAGCGGCGACCTCGGAGAACTGGCCCGACGCTCCCGCACGCAGTTGGATGCCGCGGGCCTGAGCAGCGTACGGATCATCGCCAGCGGTGGCCTGGACGAGTACGCGATCGACGAGCTCGTACGCTCCGGAGCCCCGATCGACGTCTTCGCCGTCGGGACCCGCGTGGGCGTCGCCGCGGACGCCCCGTATCTGGACGCCGCGTACAAGATGGTGGCCTACGACGGGCGTCCGGTGATGAAGCTGTCCCCGGCGAAGGTCACCGCCCCGGCGGCCAAGCAGGTGTACCGCCGACCCGGCAGGCCGGACGTGATCGCCCTGCGTGACGAAACGCCTCCACCACGCTCGGAACCACTGCTGGGCACGGTGATGCTGAACGGTCGCCGGACCGGTCCGTCCGACTCTCTCACCGCCGCGCGCCGCCGCTTCGAGGCCGACCTCGAAGCCCTGCCACCAGGAGCCCGGCGCATCCGTGGCCCGCGGCCTCCCGCCCCGACCGTTTCGGAGAGGCTGTCACGACTCACGGGGGAGGTACGAGGACACCTCCTCAGGGACCTCGGGGGCCCGAGCACCGTCCGTGTCACGGACGGTATTCCACCCGGCGACCCGTGAGCCGCCGCGGAGCGAGCTTCATCCAGTGGGTGCGCTCTCCACCCGCCCAGGGCGCGGCATGGGCGGCGTCGGCCAGGCGCTCCAGCGCGTCCGGATGGGAAACTGCCTCGAGCACCCCCACGGCGAGTACGCTCCATCCCCTCGCCGCCACCTCGTCGATCCGCTCCACCTCGACTGCGGCCTCGGTACTCGCGGCCCGTGCCAGCACGGTACCGGCCCCGGTGCGGAAGACGATTTCCCCGTCGGCCATGAGGTAGTTCACGGGATGGACGGCGGGGCCGTCCATGGTGAAGACGGCGACGCGGCCGATGCCCCGGACCCCGAGAAGCCGTCGGCACTCCTCCTCGTCCAGCACCGCCGGCTGAGTGTCGGTGTGGAGCGGCCTGGCCGGTCGTACGGGACCGCGAGAGGCGGGCGTGTCGACCAGGGCGTCGACGGTCGTGCCGAGAGCTTCCGCGAGGCGGACGAGTACTCCGACCGTCGGGAGGGCAACGTCGTCTTCCAAGGAGGCGATGTAGTGCGCGTCGGCCCCGCAGCGTTCCCCCAGCTCGTCGCGGCTCATACCGGCCGCGGTTCGACGGGCGGCGAGCCGCCGCCCCAGCTCGGTGGTCATGGTGTCAGCCCTCCTCGAGCGGCCGGGCCGCCACATTGCGCGTTCCGGCAGGACGCAGCCGTTCCATTTCCCGCTACAGCCAGCCTGTGCCACGGCGACGCCGCTCCGCATGGGCCGGTTGGCCCCCTCTGCCCGACGGCTGCGGCAGGAGAAGCATCCGCCGTGTCGGCGCGCGTACGCAGGCGACCGGCTGGTGGGAGCCGCGGACGACAGTGACACGGACCCGGCCGGGAATCCCACGAACCCGCGGGGACCCGTGACCCCAGCACCATGAGGTCGGAGTCGTCCGCAGCCGCGCCCGGCAAAGGGTCGGCGCGGCTCCGCGTCTGTTCCGGTGTCACCTCCGGGCCCCGGTGATCCTCGCGGAATCGCTCTGCCGTGTCGCGGAGCAGTCCCGTCGACCGCTCGGCATCGCGGGCAGCGCTCGGGGCGGGGATCACGGGCGTGACGGGCCGCTCCTCCTCCCGGCCCCGGTCCGACGGGAGCAGGCGCGCTGGGGCGTCGCGCGACCCGTGCGGCCGCAGCGAAACCCCCGCGTGATCCGTCCGGACCCCCTACGCGGTCGGGGTTCGCTCTCCGGCTCCGGCGCCGCGAGGGGCCGACTGGGCCGGACAGCTGCCCGAAGGGCCCATGTCCGGGGTCGACGGATCGCCCACAGTGGCAGCACACGCCGGAACCGGAGGTACGGTCATGACCGACACTGCACCGGAAAGGTTCGGTACACGGCCGCCCGGGGACGCCCACCGGCTCGACGTCGCCCACGTCGATGGTGACGTCTACGCGGTCGACGTGCGCGGGCACTGCTTCCGCGTCGACCAGCCCGCGGACGCGGGCGGGACGGACAGCGCGCCCACGCCGACCGAACTGTTCGCAGCGTCCCTGGCCACGTGCGTCGCCTTCTACGCGGGGCGCTATCTGCTCCGCCACGGCCTGTCGTGCAGGGGCCTGGGCGTGCGGGCGGAATTCACCATGGCCGGGGATCGCCCCGCCCGGGTGGCCGCGGTGCGCCTGGTGATCGTGCCGCCCCCCGAGCTGCCAGAGGGGCGGCGCGCCGGCCTGCTCGCCGTCGCGTCGCACTGCACCGTCCACAACACGCTGCAGCAGCCACCGGACATCGGCATCGACCTCGCGCCGTAGGCGCGTCCTCCCCGAAGAAGGCGGGTAGCGAGGTCGGCGACGGAGAGGCAGGCGCAGCGGTACCTCGCACCGCGCCGTGCCGACGGTCGACGCGGCCCTCGGCGCCGGAATCGCGCACCGGATTCCCCGGAGCAGAAGCACGGCCGGTCGACGGCGTACCGGGTCGGGTGCGCCCACCGTGCCCACCCGGCCGACTGACCGCCGACGAAGTCCGCGGAAGCGCGGCCCGGCACTCTACGCACAAGCGGCCCATCGCCGGAATGCGCATGCGGGGTGAGGCCAGTGAGGGAGCAGCATCGATCGGGGCCGCGACGGCCCGCAGGGGTGAACGGGCGGGGGCGTCGGGCCCTGAGCGGGCTCGCCCGCGAGAGCGCACCGCCTTTCGTAAACCGCCATTCGACTGGACTCTGACCGCGTTCGGACGTGTGCGCGCATCATCGGGCCGGCGTTCTGTGAGGCTCGAGGGGTCTGGCGGCCGTGGGGAGCCGGAGTGGTTCCAAGCCGCCGCTGTCCCGCAACGGAAGGTCAGCCGCGACCATGCTCATCAACCAGCTCGCCCTCGTGTCCGAGACCAAGATCAACAAGATCAACCCCTCGCAGATCAACCGGGTCGCCGCCGCGCTCCAGAAACAGGCGACTCGCGACTTCGCACCGCTGTGGCAGGTGAACGCGACGGTGGACGCCTTCGACAGGCTGGAGGACGTGCCCGTCGGGTACTGGCCGCTGATCGTGGTCGACGACGTACCCGACGCGGCGGGGTACCACACGGACGAGAACGGCCAGCCCTTCTCCCTGATCGA
This sequence comes from Streptomyces sp. NPDC093801, assembly GCF_040701585.1. Lineage (NCBI taxonomy): Bacteria > Bacillati > Actinomycetota > Actinomycetes > Kitasatosporales > Streptomycetaceae > Streptomyces > Streptomyces sp. NPDC093801. The sequence goes on from NZ_JBFBDP010000019.1 coordinate 55,591, forward strand.
GTTCAGCGACAGCTGGTCGATGACCGCGAGCCACGAGATGCTGGAGATGCTGGCCGACCCGTTCGGGAACCGCCTGGTGTCCGGCAAGTCCCCCCACCCCGAGCAGGGACAGGCCCGGTTCCTCGTCGAGGTCGCCGACCCCTCGGAGGCAGAGGAGTTCGGCTACACCGTCAACGGGCTGCTCGTCTCCGACTTCTTCACCCCGCACTTCTACGATCCGGTCACCGTCCCGGGCACGCGCTACAGCTTCGGCGGTCACATCACGGCGCCCCGGACGATCCTGCGCGGCGGATACATCAGCTTCGAGGACTCGGCCACGGGCGAGTGGTGGCAGCAGACCTGGTTCGAGGGCAAGGAGCCGACGTTCCGCGGACTCGGCAGACTGTCGGGCAGCGGCAGCATCCGCGAGGCCATCGACGCCCAGACCAAGACCGTCAGCCGCCTGGCCGCCAGCGGTCCCTCCTCCAAGCCCTACCTGGCCGCGCGGACCCTCACGGCCCGCGTCAAGGAGTCCACCGGCGCCCGGGCCGACGTATGGCGCGCCCAGATCGAGCGGCTGAAGGGGGCGAACCCGGCGGCGAACGCCTTCACGGCCAAGCCCAAGGCCAAGCCCAAAGGGAAGAAGGCGAAGTGAGGAGGACGATCCTTCCCGGACGACCCCCGGCCCGCGGGCCGGGGACGGGGAGGCCGGCGTGAGCGAGGACGCCCGGCGACGCAAGGAGCGCGCGGATCGCCTGCGCGAGATGATCCGGCGGCCCGAGACCAAGGCCGAGTCTCCGGAGCAGGAGAGCCTGAAGGAAGGCGTCGAGCGCCGCATGCGAGAGCTCGACGAGGCCGACCGCGAGAACCGCCGGAACCGCCGGGACGATCAAGGCAGCCCGGAATCCGGGGGTGATCACGGCGAGCCCTGAGGGCCCCGGGCCGCGCCCGACCGGGCGCACGGGCACGCCCTCGAAGCCGGGTTCGGCCTGCACCGCGGACCGTACGGTCAGGCCGCGCGGAGTCGCTCGAGGGGCAGTCGGTACGCATGTGCGCGGCAGCTGCGGGCTGCCGGCTGCCGGTTGCGGTGAGGCGGATCGCCGGGGCGGCATGTCCCCGACGGAGGACCCGATCTCCCCGGTGGACACACCGTCACGTGGTGTCGCCTCCGGTGGTCGCCGCGTGCTAAGTGGCCGGGGTGTCGGGGCGGAGGTGCCTGGCCTTGCTGCCGAGGTGGTGGCCGAGGGCGCGGTAGGCGTCGAACTGGGCGTGGTCGAACCACTGGTCGAAGGTGGCCTGGCGGGGGAAGGCCGGCTCTCGCAGGGCGTAGCTCAGCAGGTCCTCCGGCATGTCGGGGGTCAGGCTGGCCTTCACGAAGACGATCGTCCCCTTCGTGTCCTTCGGCGTGCCCGGAGAGAACTCGACCGGCTCCGGGTACTCGATCGTGCCGCGGACCACGCAGGTGGCGGAGAACCTGGCGTTCAGGGCGGCCATCGGCGTCTCGGGCGAGAGGGGTTTCCCACTGCCGGGTACCAGGTCCAGGAGGTTGCGGCCCTCCTCCCTGTTGAACGTGATCTTCACCCCGAGGTCCTCGTAGGCGAGCGTGACCGCCTGCGCGAGGGTGGTGGACAGGGGTGGGGTGTCCCCGGAGGCGTCGATGACGTAGACGGTCCGGCAGCGGAGCCGCAGCATCTCGACCAGGCCGAGGTTGTCGATGTGCCCGCCGTCGGTGCACAGCAGCAGGGGCGTGGTGTCCGAGAACCAGCCCACCAGCTCCTGGAGCTGGTAGCGCAGCCGGCGTACCCGGGGCAGCCGCGGCATGATCCGGTCGGGCCCGTACTTCGCCAGTTCCGCGATGTAGAGGGGGTTCGGAACCCAGGTCCCCAACCGTACGTTGGACAGCGCGAGCAGCCGCTCCAGGAACGTGGTCTGGGAGCCCATCGCCGAGGCGAAGGCCGCTCCTGACACGGCGACGGCGGACTGTACGGTCAGGTCGCGTGCGATCAGCTCGGGTGCCGAGGACTGCAGGGTGTCGGTGCGGACCCAGCCGGTGTCGGGGCCGCCGCAGTAGTCGGAGGCGAAGGTGAAGGGCACGGCCGGGCGGCCGGGGGCGGTCCGGTTGCGCAGCGAGACGGCCGCCGAGGCGGCGAAGACGACCTGGGGGAAGCCGTCCACCCGCAGGGCGTAGGGGTGCAGTGGGGTCGGCTCGTGGTGGTAGTCGTACGGCAGGGCGCCCACCGATCCGCCCTTCAGCACCGCGCGGCGGACGGCGAAGGCTCCCGCCAGCCGTTGGCGGTAGAAGGGGTGCAGGCTGAACGTGGTCTGGTCGATCACGAGCGACAGCACGATCAGGGCGATCGGGACCCCGGCCTTCCACCAGATGTTCCATTCGCCCGCGTAGACGGCGGCCCAGGTCATGAGGGCGAGGTAGAAGAACGCGACCAGGAGCAGCACGAGCCAGCACACGACGGCCCTTACCCAGCCGCCGCCGGACTGGACGACGAGGGAGCGGCCTCCCTTGCGGAAGGGGCCGGCCCGCTCGCCCTCCGGTGTCAGCTGCTTGACCGTCTTGTGCACGACGGTGAACCAGGTGCCGACCGCGGTCGCCGCCGCGGTGAGGGCGGCGAGCACCGTCAGCCCCCTGCCGTCGCTGTACACCACGCCCTGTTCGTGTGCCAGCCAGGCGAAGAACCAGATCAGCCCGGGGAGGACGATGGAGAGCAGGGCGACCGCCAGGGCCATCGCCACGATCGCCTTCACGATGCTGCGCAGCCAGGCGGGGCGGGACTCCTTGGTCCACGCTCCGGCGAAGGCGAAGGCCACCGACACCAGACCGGCCAGGCCGAGCAGGGCGAGAACGGGCTGCCAGGCGTCCGGGTACAGCTGGAAGGGCGGCAGGACCATCTCCGGCGGCCCGGGGCATGCCGGCGCCACCGGGTTCTGGCAGGTCGGGACGAACCCCTTCGCCCGCGGGACGAAGCGGTGGAGGTCGGTCAGGGGAAGGCGTGAGTAGAACGCGTTCAGGAACTGGCCCGCGGCGGCGAAGACCAGCGCCAGCATGCCGAAGGAGACGGCCATCCCCCGCAGCACCGCCCCGGCGGCGTGCAGCTTCTCTCTGGGCGTGTCCGCCAGGTACTTCGCGTGGCGGCGGATGTGGTCCTCCTCCGGGCTGCCCGGCGCGAACGCGTCCGCGGGCTGCGCGAGGCCGGGCCGGCCGACCGAGGGGTTTCCCTGCGCGTCCACGAACCGGGCGTCGGTCAGGGCCAGTTGGAGGGCTCCTGCGGTGTAGCCTCCGCCGGACACCGACACCAGGTAGTCCGCCTCGAGGAGTTCCTCCCGCAGTGCCTGCAGCGCACCGAGGGCGACCGACGCCGAGCGGATGCCGCCGCCGGAGACGCAGAAGCCGAGCTCGCCGGGCTTCCGGCCGGGCAGCTGGTAGCCGCGGTTGCGCCAGCGGGCCGACGCGCTGCCCTTCGGGTCCGCGGCCAGGCGTGGCCTCGCCGGGTCGGGAGCGGTCCAGTCGGACAGGGGTTCCCAGTCGTGGGGCGCGGCGGGCGGGAGGATCAGGTCCGGCAGGTCCTGCCCCGCTGCGGCGGGCTGATCCACGTACGCCACGACGGGACGGGGGCGGTCCTCGCTCGTGCTCCTCACCGTGGAGGGGGCCAGCACCCGGCGGGAGCAGAGGGTGACGACGGTGAGGGCGGCCGCCGCCACCAGCGGAATGACGAGCGCCCATTTCAGCTGGGCGAAGTGGCCGGCCCACTGCAGGTTCCGCTCCAGATCGTGCTCCGGGCCGCCGCGCAGAACGTCGGCCAAGGGCAGGACGGGGCCGTTCGGGTCGGCCTTGATCCCGTCCAGGGCCTTCCAGAGGAAGACGTTCTCCATGCAGTCCGCCGCCACCGCCACGGGGACGAGGAGGAGGGCCCGCAGGGCCCACAGCCGGACCGCCTTGCGGTACAGGAGCAGGTGGCCGAGTCCGAACGCTCCGGCGAGGGCCGCCGCGTACCCGGGGATGAACCAGCGCCAGTCCAGCACGAGCCCGTCCTGGAAGAGCTCGGGTCCGCCTCCGGCCTTCACGAGGGCGCGGGCCCCCTGCGCGGTCGCCGCGAACTGCAGCAGCAGCTCCCCGTCCCCCGAGGGCCTGGCCCCGTACGGCGGAGCCGCCCCGTACCAGAGGACCATCAGGAGCCCTGCGGCGAGCCCGAACAGGCACAGCCCCACCGCCCAGCCCGGAACCTCCCGCAGCTTCAGCTGCGCCTGAGCATTCGGCATGCACGCAGAGTAGCGATCCGGACGCGTGTGGTGCCGTGACGGGCGGGGCGCGCGACGGAACAGGACCCGCTCGGCCCCACCCGGCGGGGAGCGCGCCGGACCGGGCGGCCCGCCGGCGGGTCAGTGCGCGTCGGCCCCGTGCCAGTCCTGGTCGTGCGTCCGGTGGGTATCGGTCAGCCCGTGGCGGAAGTAGCGCTCGTAGTAGCCGTTCTCGACGTGATGGGCCTGGAGCCAGACGCCCGGCACGTGGATCGTGTCGCAGTGTGCGGGGAAGCGTCCGTGCGTCTCGTGGATGTACGTGCAGATGTCCCGGGTGCAGGCGATGACGTCGGCGGAGTAGTCGCTGGCCTGGTGCAGGTACCGGCTGCCGAAGTCCCCGCGATAGATGCGGGCGAACAGCCCCTCGTCGGCGTAGATGCCCTTCGGCCCGAACTTGCCCGCCACGACGGCGTCGACCGCGTCGCCCATGCTGGGGTAGTTGGGCGGGCACATCGCCTTGATGAGGTGCTCGCCGTCGTGGCGCAGGCCGACGGGGGCCGCCCGCAGGTTCGCGTAGGCGGGGAGCGGCACGTGCCACCGCAGGACGTCGGCCGGCCTCCATCGCGGGACGGTCCAGTCGAAGCCGAGCATGGGGCCGTAGACGGGGCGGAACTTCGGGTCGCCCAGCATGATCGGCGGGGCGAGCGACGCGTGGATCCAGGCTCCGAGACCCATGGCGTCGGCGGTGAGCATGAGGTTCTGGAGCAGCAGGTCGGCCTCGATCTGGGTGCGCATGGCCCAGATGGCGCCCAGCGGCAGCTTGATGTCCTCGTTCAGGAATCCGGACTTCACCCACTTCCGCACGCCGGCCGGACGGTAGAGGTTCCGGTCGTCGACGATCAGCGGCCGTGCGCCCTCGGGCTGGGTCAGCAGGTACATCAGCCCGTTGATGTACTGCCGTGACAGGTCCACCACGGGAAGGAGGATCGTCGTACCGGGCAGGTTCGACAGGAAGCGGTTGGAGTCGAGGTAGGCGGGGAAGTCCCGCTTCCCTTCCGGTACGTCGAGACGGTGGTCGAGCAGGCGCACCTTCGCCTCGGCCGCGCGGGCGCACAGGGTCTCGGCGTCGAACCCCGCCGTCGGGCCGTCGGCCGGCGGAGGGGGCTTGCGCAGGAAGTAGGTGCCGGTGTCGTTGATCAGGAAGAAGTGCGTGCCCTGGGCGTTGTCGGGGCTGCCCGCGGTCCTGCCCGGCATGTTGAGGTTCGGTTTGGCCATGATGGGTTTGCCGTCGCGCGGATCGGCGAAGGGACGGTCCGGCATCGTGAGGCCGGTGCACCCCGTCATGGCGATCAGGACGGCCTCTTCGAGTTCCGTGAGCGGGGTTCGCGGTGCGCTGGAGGCCCAGCTCATGGAGCCGGCCTCGACGGAGCTTCCCCGGCTGACGCGATGGGTGCGGCGACGCCAGATCGACGTGAGCAGGGGGCGGTTCATCAGGGCCTCGAACCCGGCACGGCTGCGGATGTTCAGCGGGTCGTTCATACCTCGGTCCCTTCAGGGCGCGCCGCCCGGGGCCCCTCTCGGTCCCGGCTCCGGCCCCGACGGCCGCACCGCGCCACGCCGTGCCCCTGGCGGGCGTCAGTCGCGGAGGCGGGCTTCGAGCGTTTCCACGAGTCCGGCGACGACGCCGTCGGGGGACGGGCTGTAGTGGGGGACGGCCCAGCGCGTGATCCTGGCGTCGATCAGGGTGGGCCGACCGGAGGCCAGCGCCGCGCCGAAGGCCTGCTCGAAGGCATCGAGCGTCTCGACCCGGTAGCCGTCGGCGCCGCACGCCCGCGCGTACGCGGCGAAGTCGGGGTTCCGGAACTCGACGAGGCCCGTCTCTCCGTAGGTGGTGAGCTGGAAGAGTTTGATCAGCTTGAATTCCTCGTCGTCGAAGATGACCCAGATGACGGGGATCTCGTGTTCGACGGCCGTCATCAGCTCGAAGCCGGACAGCGCGTAGCATCCGTCCCCGCAGCCGACGACGACGGTTCGTTCCGGGTGCGCGAGCTTGAGGCCGATGGCGCCGTTGACGTGGCCCGCCATCGGGCCGAACGAACCGGCCTTGCGGAAGTTCTGCCCCTCCTCCAGTTCCACGTAGTAGCCGAGCCAGGCCAGGTGGGCTCCCGCGTCGGCGAGCAGGACGCCCTGCGGGGGCAGCATCCGCCCGATCGTCTGGGCCAGCTCCCCCGGATGGATCCGCCCGGTCAGGTGGACGATGTGACGGGCCTCGTAGTCACGGCCCGCCACGTCGGCCGCGGGTACCTCGCCGACCTTCTCCTCGAGCGCCTCGTTGAGGGCCGCCACCGCCAGGCGCGCGTCCGAGTGCAGCGGGTAGTCCGGCCTGTAGGCCTTCCGGAACTCGGCCTCGGAGATGTTCACGTGGACGAGCACCTTGTCCGCGAAGAGGTCCTGGCGGTAGTTGAACGTGGCGTGCTGGTTCAGGGAGTTGCCGATGCACAGCACGACATCGGCCTCGCGGAAGGCCTTCCACGCGCTGGGGTGACCGCTGTCCGCGAAGACGCCCATGGAGAGCGGGTGTCCCTCCGAGACGATGCCCTTGCCGTCCAGCGTGGTGAGCAGCGGGATCCGGAAGCGTTCGACCAGTCGCCGGACCTCCGCTCCCGCCCCGCTGCGGACGGCGCCGAAGCCGGCGAGGGCCACGACCCGTTTCCGCTGGTCGAGGGCCTCGGCCAGCATCGATGCGATGTCCTCCACCCGGTCCGGGTCCGGGACGACCGGCCGGACCTCCAGCCGGATGTCGCGGTAGTTCGTGACCTCGACACCGCGGTGGGTGAGGTCCTCGGGGACATGGATGTGGACCGGTCCGGGCCTGCCTTCGAACGCGGTGTTGACCGCTTCCTCCAGCACGTCGCAGGTGTCGGCGGCATCGGTGAGCAGGAAGGACTTCTTCGTCGTGGCCGCGAACATGGCCCGGGAGTCGGGCGTCCCGTTCAGGCCCGAGGTCTCGTTGAGCGAGCCCCAGCCCTGCCACGCCCTCGATGCGTACCCCGAGACGGCGAGCACCGGGTAGGAGTCGGACATCGCCACGGCCAGGCCGGAGAACAGGTTGAAGGCGCCCGGACCGGCCGTCGCGAAGCAGAAGCCCAGTTCGTCCGTGTACATCGCGTATCCGCAGGCCATGAAGGAGGCGGCCTGCTCGTGCCGGGTGATGACGGGCCGGATCTGCCGTGAATGCTTCAGCGCCAGCATCAGGCCGGCGGCGTTCTCTCCGGCGCCCCCGAACGCGGCCCGTACCCCGATTCCCTCCAGCCCCTTGACCAGGGCCTCGTACACTCTCATCGGCCTTCCCTCGGCTCGCTCGTCCACTCCCTCACGGGATGTTCGAATGTCCTGCCGCTGGACGGATCCCGAGTCCAGCTTGCCATCGGTCGGTGCATCCCGCTTCCGCACGCGGCGTGGCCCGTACGGGTGGTACGGGTGGCGGTACGGGTGGCGGTCACGGGCCGCGGGGCCTCGGCGCGCGCCCGACAACACCACCCGTCTGCCCTGTTCGGCGCGACGCCGCCGCATCGCCGCGTCAAGGTAGCCGTGTGTAACGGAGGTGCCCGCAGGCTCGGTCGCGGGCAGCCGCGCAGCGCCGCCCCGGCACGGCCCCAGCATCGCGTTCGGCCGCCGGAGTGCGCCTTGGCGAAGAGGCACACATGGACGAGAACGGCCAGTACGAGCACTACGTGGGCGGGCACCCGGACGTCGAGCGGCTCCTTTTCGAGCGGCTCGCCCGTGACCTCATGCGGGTCCAGCTCACGTCCAGGAAGCGCAGTGGCGCCGCCGGCATCGAGCGGGCGTTCCATGCCAAAGCGGTCCTCGGGGCGGAGAACGCGCGCCTGAGGTTCGGCGACGACCTGCCGCCCGACCTGCGGACCGGGTTCGCACGTCCGGGCGCCGAGTATCCCGCCACCGTGAGGCTCTCGAACGCGAACGGCTCCCGCCGGCCCGACCACGCCCCCGATCTGCGCGGGGCGGCCCTGCGCATCGCGGCAGGGCCGGACGGGGCGCACGACCTGCTGATGACCAGCCATCCGGTCTCGCACGCGCGCGACGCGCGCGAGTTCGTCGAATTCGCGAAGGCGATGGCGGGCGCCGACTCGACGCCGCGCAAGGCCTTCGCGCTGTTCGTCAGGCTGCCGCTCGCGGTCGGATGGTCCGCCGCCGCGCGCATGCGCCACAACGTGCGTGCCGGCACGAGCCACACCGTCCGCAGCCTGGCCCTGGAGACGTACTGGAGCCGCGGCGCCATCCTGTGGGACGGCGCGGGACCGGTCCGGTACCAGTTGCGCCCCGCCGTGGACGCCCGGCCGGGCCCGGACCCCTCCCCCACCGATCCCGACCATCTGCACCACGAACTCGCGGAGCGGCTCAAGGGCGCGGACGTCGTCTTCGAGCTGTACGTCCAGCGCTACGTCGACGCCCGCCGCACACCCGTCGAGGACGGCACGGCCGAATGGAAGGAGCAGGACACCCCTCCCGTCCGGGTGGCCACGCTCACCATCCCCCGCCAGGACATCGACTCCGCCGAGGCCCGGGCCGCGGCCGCACGGGTCGAACAGCTCGCCTTCAACCCGTGGAACACCACGGAGGCGTTCCGGCCCCTCGGAAACCTCAACCGCGCACGCAAGGTCGCCTACGAGGCCAGCAGCGCCCACCGCCTGGGCCAGCGGTTCGCGAACGTCCAGCCCCGGCGCAACACCGTGCTGGGCGTGCCGTTGCGCGGCGCCTTCCGCGGCCTCAACCGGTTCGTCCCCTGGCACCGGCTGCCCGTCCCCCTCGGCCTGCTGAACCTCGTGGCCCTGCGGCAGCAGCTGCGGCGGTCCAACCTGATCGACACCGACGTCCACGAGGCTCCGCCCAGGACGCAGCCCGTGCCGCCGGCCATCGAGGAGAGCATGCGGGTCGAACGGAGCTACGACGGCACCTACAACGACCTGTCCGCACCGAGGATGGGCGCCGTCGGGGCCGCCTTCGGCCGCAACCTTCCCCCCGTCTACCGGCCGGAGCTGTTCGACGTACCCAACCCGGTCACGGTCAGCAGGCAGCTGCTGCACCGCGACGCCTTCATCCCGGCTCGTTCGCTCAACATCCTGGCCGCGGCCTGGATCCAGTTCCAGGTGCACGACTGGGTCAACCACAAGCGCTACCCGACCGGTACGACGGCCGTCGAGGTACCGCTCCCGCCCGGTGGCGCCCCGTGGACGAACACACCGGGCGGGCCTCCCGAGAGGGTGATGCGCTTCGCCGAGAACGAAGGGCTGCACCCGGCCGACGGCAAGGGGCCGCCCACGCTCTTCGCCAACGCGGCGTCCCACTGGTGGGACGGCTCGGAGATCTACGGCGGCGACAGGGAAACCGGCATGTCCCTGCGGGAACCGGACGGTGGCGCCACCCTGCGGCTGGACGACGGGCACCTCCCGGTCGGGCCGAACGGCCTCCCGCTCACCGGATTCGCGGAGAGCTGGTGGTTCGGCCTCAGCGCGATGCAGACCCTCTTCGCCCGCGAGCACAACGCCGTGTGCGAGGCGTTGCGGCGGGAATACCCGCGCCTGGACGAGGAACGCGTCTACCACACGGCGCGTCTGGTCGTCTCGGCGCTCATCGCAAAGATCCACACGGTGGAGTGGACTCCCGCGATCCTCGCCACCGAAGTGATCGACATCGGCTTGAAGACCAACTGGCAGGGCCCGCCGAAGAAGTGGCTCGACCAGCTGGGCCTGTGGCTCTTCGAGTCGCACTCGCTGACCGGCATTCCGAAGACCCTGCCGGACCACCACGCCGCCCCGTACTCCCTCACCGAGGACTTCGTCACCGTCTACCGCATGCACCCGCTGCTCCCCGACGACTTCGAGATCGTGGACCACCGTCTCGGCCGGCGCCTGGACACCCTCGGGTTCAACGACGTCCAGGGCGCCGCCACGGAAGTGCTGATGCGCAAGACCGGTCTGGCCAACTCGCTCTACTCGCTCGGCACGGCCCATCCCGGCGCGATCACCCTGAACAACTATCCGCGGTCCCTCCAGGCCTTCGAACGGGACGGCGAGATCATCGACCTGTCCGTGGTCGACCTGGTGCGCACCCGGCGCCGCGGCGTCCCCCGGTACAACGACTTCCGGGCCGGCCTGCACAAGCCGCGCCTGCGGCGGTTCGAGGACCTGTCCTCCGATGCGGAGACGGTCGCGCGCCTGAAGGAGGTCTACCGCGAGGTCGATCACATCGACACGATGGTGGGGCTCTTCGCCGAGAACCCGCCCCACGGCTTCGGCTTCAGCGACACGGCCTTCCGCATCTTCATCCTGATGGCGACCCGACGCCTCCAGAGCGACCGCTTCCTCACCGTCGACTTCAGGCCGGAGGTGTACACGCCCCTGGGCATGGACTGGGTCGCGCGCAACGGCATGACCAGCGTGGTGCTGCGGCACTGCCCCGAACTGGCGGGCTCCCTGCCGCGCACGGCCAGCGCCTTCGCACCCTGGCGTGCGGCGGCCGCGAACGGCGCCGGGGGAAGTCGCCCTTGAGCGTGGACCGGGGCAGTGCCGGGGCGGGTGCGCGGCCGGCCTTCACAGCGGCCCGGGCTCTCGGCGGTCGCGGTGCGTGCGGAAGTGCGCCGCTCGGTACTCGATGATGGAGGTGTCGCGTCGGCGTCTGGCCGGCACGACTGACATCGACTGTACGGACCCGGTCGGCTACACGCCCGGGTGGACCGCGGAATGTGGCAGCGGGCCGCGGCCGTGCATCGCCTTCGTCGACCGGGAGAGACGTATGACCATCAAGGACATCGGGCCGGAACCCCAGAGCTTCGACCTCGAGAGGGCGACGCTCGAGAACAAGAACTACCGCTCGGTCGCCTGGTCCGGGAAGTACCTTCAGCTGACCCTCATGTCGATCCCGGTGGGTGAGGACGTCGGCCTGGAGGCGCACCCGGAGACCGACCAGTTCCTACGGCTCGACGCAGGCCGGGGCCGCGTCCAGATGGGCCCGGCCAAGGACCGGCTCGACTTCGACCAGGAGGTGGAGGACGGCTGGGCGATCTTCGTACCTGCCGGTACTTGGCACAACGTCACCAACATCGGGGACGAGCCCCTGCAGCTCTACGCCGTGTACGCGCCGGTCCACCACGCGCCGGACAAGGTCCAGGCGACGGCCGCCGATGCGGAGCGCGACGAGGAGTCGGGCGACGACGAGCCGCCGAGCTGGTCGGTCCAGCCTCCGCGCCAGCCGTCGGACGAGCACGCCTGACCAGCGGGGCCCTGTCGAGAGAGCCGTGGTCCTTTCTCCCGACGGGCGTTCGAGCGCGCGCAGCCGATCCGCCGGCACTGCGCCGAGGGAGCACCGGCGCATGCTCGCCGCTACGCGTACGCGAGGCCCGCGGTTCACACGGCCGGGTGAACCGCGGCGCCGTCGGCCGATCCCCGGGGCACCGCCGCGAGGTGGCGCCCCGGGGCCGCGGTCGGCCCCGGCGCGCGTGGACGCCGTCCGCGGCTGGTGGCGACCACCGTTCCACCAGGTCCGGCAACGACCGTTGTGGAGGCGGGCTTCTGACCGGTGCTCCGGCGGCGCCTCCACGTGGGAGGATCCGGGCATGCGCCTGATGGCTGACGGGACCACGCCGCGTCGGGGCGCGCCAGGGGGACGCGTCCCGGGAGCGGATGTCGCTCGATGCCGATCGACCCGGGCCGTGGAAGAACGCGGATCCGGCGTGGGATTCCCCGCCCGTGACCGGGTGGTGCTCGGAGGGGCGGGGCCCGTCTCTATTCGCCGAGGAGCCGTTCCCACAGCAGGCCGTCCCGCCAGCGCCCGTCGAGGAGGATCGAGGAGTGCGCGACGCCGTACGGGCTGAACCCGTTGCGCCGCAGCACCCGCTGCGAGGGCAGGTTCTCCAAGTGGGTGGACGCCTCCGCGCGGTGCAGCCCGAGTTCCTCGGCCATCACTCGGAGTACGAGCGCGACGGCGCGCCCGGCGTGGCCCCGGTTCTGGGCGACGCCGGCGATCCAGTATCCGACGGAGCCGCGCAGCAGGTGCGGCTGCGGCAGGATGCCTCCGACGGTGACCTGCCCGATCACCTGGTCGTCGTCGGCGAGTACCACGCCCGGCCAGACCGTGCCCGCCCGGTATCCGGCCAGCAGTCTTCCGATCCGTTCCGCCTGGCCCTCCGGCGTGAAGAAGTCGTCCGGCTGGGCCGGTTCCCACGGACGGAAGGCCTCGACGTCACGCGCCCGGTGCGCTGCTATGGGGGCGGCGTCTTCCGGCTCGATCAGACGGATCCTGGTGCTGCGGTGCATGGGATGACCTCGTCACGGTACGTCGGATGAGACGGCCGGCCTGTGCAACGGCTCGAACGAGCCTTCCTCGTGTCCGCTCCCCGCGCCTCAGCGCAGGATGTTCGCCCAGTGGCCCAGGACCGAGGGGAGCTCCTCGGCCGTCACCCAGGCGCGGAACAACTGGTGGCCGCGGTCCTGCGGAGTGCCGGTGTACACGGCGACGACCGCGCGGTCGTGCATGAGCGCTTCCTCCCTGCACCCGCCGTCTTCCTTCCAGACGGACACGTGCCCCTGGCGGTAGGTCAGCGGCCCGATCTCGTACACGTCCTTGGCTTCAAGATCCCCGTTTACGTTCATGCACCGGACTCTACGTCCGGGCCGCGCACGGCGGGGCCGAAAGTGGTGATCACAACAGACCGCGCGGCCGGCACGACACCGGAGGGCCGGGTCGTGGCGCGTGCCCTCCGGTGGGGACAGGATGGGCGCATCGCGGTGCTCGCGGCACGGTGGGCACCCCACGCGCCCGGCCCTGTCCGGCGCCCGAGCGAACGGATCCGGAGCATGCGGGAATTCCTGGTCGAGATCACCACCGCCGTCCCCGACGGCACCCCGCGCGCCGAGGTCGACGACCGTCGCGCCGCCGAGGCGGTGCGCGCCCGTGAACTGGCGGCGGCCGGCCACCTGGACCGGTTGTGGCGTCCCGTCGGCGAACTGCGCAGCATCGGCCTGTGGCGGGCCGCCGACGAGAACGAGCTCCGCACCGAGGTGCTCGGCACCCTTCCGCTGCACGCCTGGATGTCGTTCCGGGTGACGCCGCTGGAACCGCACCCCAACGACCCGGGACGCGGTACCGCAGCGGGCTCCGCGTCCACCCACTGACACTGCGGCCCGGGGATGTTCCGCGCCGGCGGGAGGCGTGGGGTCAGGCGCGGTGCCAGGCGCTCCAGCGGCCGGTGGCGGCGCGGTCGCGCTCCCAGCTGGTGGCGAAGGCGTCCTGGATGGGGAGGGTGAAGGCGCTGGGGTCTTCACGGTTCTCCCGGTTCATCGTGTGATCGTGGCGGGCCCGGCGCCCAGGGGCAGCACGGCCGGGCCACGGTGGTGATCTCGACCTGGTGGATCCGGTGGGTACCGGACGCAGCGGCGGAACTTCACCGACCGGTCACCCGTGGGACATTCGGCGTGTGTCCCGCGTTCCCTCCGCCGGTCGGCCCGTTGCCCGGTCCGGCAGGGAACCGAGCACCTCGAGCACGGTCGCGGCGATGCGCCGCTGGCCGGCCGGGGTGAGGTGGATGCCGTCCTCCTCCAGGTGGCCCTGCACGGCGCCCCGGGTGTCGACCGTGGTCTCGGGCTGCGCGAGCAGGAATTCCGCGACGGCGTCGAGGTCCGGCCCGGCCCAGGTCAGTCCCGCGCGCCGGAAGTGCACGTACTCGGCGGCGCGCCCGGCGTCGACACCGGGCGGGGTGAGCCAGATCCAGCGGGCCCCGGTCCGGCGGACCGTCAGGTCGCGCAGGGCCAGCAGGGTGCGGCGGGTTTCGGCGGCGGCGACGAGCGGGACTCCGTCCAGCCGCTGGGCGTCGTTCGCCCCCAGCATGCACAGCACCCAGTCGGGCCGCTGGAACGTGAGCTGCGGGAGGTTCGCGAGGGCCTGGGTCGTCGTACTGCCGGATACGGCCGTGTTGGTGCAGCGGACGCCCTCCGGGAGGAGGTGCCGCAGGATCTCGAACCAGGAGAGCCGGTCGGCGGTGGTGCTCTCCCCGACGGCCACCACGTGCCCGCCCGGCCGGAACGGCAGGCCTGCACGGAGTGCGGTCGCTCCCGGACGGGCCGCGAGCGCGGTGGCGGCCGACCGGTTCCGCTCCTCGAACCCGTCGAGGCGCGTCCGGTATCCGGCCCGGTCGAGGCCGAAGAGGGCGGCGAGCGCGGCCTCGTCGGGGGCGGGGCCGAGGTGTCGCAGGACCCTCTCCGGCTGGTGGAAGCGGAGCATCTGTTCCGCCGGGTCGGGGACGGTGTTCGTCATGTCGGTCAGCCCTCCGTGCGGACGCGGCGGCGCGGCAGCAGGAACCCGGCGGCGACCAGCCACAGCAGGCCGGCGAACCGGGCGACGGGCAGCAGCAGGGCGGCGGCGTCGGTCAGCAGGACCAGTGTGGACAGTTCGGCGACGGCCGCGACCGTCAGGCCCGCCACCGCCAGGGCACGGGGCAGCAGGCCGGCGAGCAGCCCGGGTACGGCGATGCCGGCGATCAGCAGGCCGAGCAGGACGACGTGGGCGGGGCCGCCGAGGCCGAAGGCCAGGTACTGCAGGGCCCGTACGGCTTCGGCGCGCCCCGCGACCTCGGGCCGGGACAGCACCCAGGTGACCAGCCCCGAGCAGGCGAGGAAGGCCGAGGCGAGGACACCCCCGGCGAGGGCGATGGTGGCGCCGGGGGCACGGATCCCGAGCTTGTGCAGCCGTGCCGAGACGGTCGCGGCATAGATCGCGAGCGGCACGGAGGCCGCGAACTGCAAGGCTCCGGAGACCTGGACCGCATCGGTGTGGTCGCGGAAGTAGGAGGTCACCGTGTCGGTGGACCCGAAGGGAGAGGGAAAGGGGTCGCCCCCGGCGAGGAGGGTGCTGAGCACGAGCCCGGCGAGGAAGAGCGCGGTGAAGACCACCGCGAGGACGCCGGGTGGCGGCCCGGCCTGCGGGTCGCGGCGGCTGCGTGCCTGCGGGATGGCGGTGTCCGGGGTCGCGGTCACGGCGGGATCCATTCTCTGCGATAAATCGTTCAGTGAGGTGAATCATTGCGCGAGGCTTACGATAGGCGGGTGGACACTCCCCCGCAACCGCATACGGCGGATCCCGCCCCGGCCCCCGGGCCGCGCGGAGCCGCGTTCCTCCTCGCCCAGATCGGCGCGCACGCCGCCGCACGCTTCGCCGAACACATCGGCCACCTGGGACTGGTGCCGGCGGACGTCGGACTGCTCCGCATGATCGCCACACAGCCGGGACGCAGCCAGCGGGCCCTCGCCGAGGACCTGGGGGTCGTACCGAGCCGCGTCGTCACACTGATCGACAACCTGGAGGGCAAGGACCTCGTCGAACGGCGGCGCAGCGCCGAAGACCGCCGCAACCACGAACTCCACCTCACGGCGGAGGGCACACGCGCCCTCGGCGCGGTCTCCCGTGCGGCCGCGGCCCACGAGGACGCCCTGCTCGCCGCCCTCGACCCGGAGCAGCGCACGCTCCTCTCCGGCCTCCTCGCGCGCATCGCCACCGAGCAGGGGCTGACTCCCGGGGTCCACCCCGGCTACCGCAGCCGCGGCTGAGGGCCGCTCAGGCGCCCGACGCTCCGGCGCGCGCCCGCCGAGGACGCGCAGCGAGGGCCCCGGAAGCGGAGCGGGGCGGGTGGGGACCCTCACCGGGACCCCACCCGCCCCTTCACCTCAGCACCCCCTCAGGAGGACCGGCGGGACCGGGCGAGATCCGCCCCCGCCCTGCCGGCCGTTCCCGCAGCCCGGGTCAGGGGGTGGTGAGCGTCGGGTTGTTGACGACCTTCGCGCAGATGGCGTAGACCTCCAGCGTGCCCGGGTTGGTGGTGTCGGTGTTCGTCGCGAACGCCCACCACCGCTCGCCGGCGATGGGCGCACTCGCGCCGAGGGCGTACCGCTCGGCGTGAGAGTTCCCGGCAGTCACGATGGCCCCGCCGCCCGTACGGGTCTCGCCGGCCGGACACCCGACCGCGGCCGAGGCACGGCCGGGAAATCCGCCGGAGGACACGGGGAGCGTGACCGGGCCGCTCGTCACGACACGGACGACGTCGTCCGCTTCCGCCACGCCGGCCGTGCCGGTCACCATCGCCACGACCGAGGCTGCCACAAGGGCCTTCTTGAACACGGAGTTCTGCTTTCGTTCGAGTGGGACATGCAGGGAGACACACCACACAGCGGGCGTGCCGCACACAGCCGTACCGCACCCGAAAACTTCGAAACAGAGCAGAAAATGTGGATAAAGGTTTCATCTGCGCTGTGGAAAACCGCGCAGGCCCTTTTGGAACCGGCGTTTCGGACGGTCCGTCAGGTCCACTCCCGAGGAGCGGACGGTTCACCCGTGCGGCCGCGGCAAACCGAGGACGCGTTCGGCTTCCGCCCGGTCCCCTACGGGTGGCGCACCCGCGGGCGGCGGACAGGGGCGGACGAGCGCGGCGGACGCGACGGGCCCGAAGGCGCCCGGGCCGAGCGAGACATGCGGTCAGAGGGATTCCACGAGGCCTCCGTCGATGACGAAGTCGGCTCCCGTGATGTTCGCCCCGCCCGGACCGGCGAGGAACAGCACGAGCTGCGCGACCTCCGACGGCCGGGTGAAGCGGCCGGTCACCGACCGGGCCGCGGCGGCGCGGGCCACGTCGCCCGGGTCGACGCCGCGGGAGCGCCCGATCTCGGCGGCGACGCCGTCGGCGCCCTGCCACAGTGCCGTCTCCACCGGGCCGGGACCGATCGAGTTCACCCGCACGCCGTGCGGCCCCACCTCCTTCGACAGGGCCTTGCAGAAGTTGGTCAGCGCGGCCTTGGCCGCGCCGTAGTCGATGACCAGGGGGTCCGGCAGGCGCGCGTTGACCGAGGAGACGGCGACGATGCGGCCCGCGCCGGACGCGATCAGGTGCGGCAGGGCGGCCCGGGTGGCGCGGACGGCGGTCATGAGGTTGACGGTCAGGGTCCAGTCCCAGTCCTCGTCCGTCACGCCCAGGAATCCGTCCAGCCGCGGGCGCACCGCTCCGACGTTGTTCACCAGTACGTCGATGCCGCCGTGGAGGCCCACGGCTTCGGCGACGAGCTCGGCCGGGCCGCCCGGGGTCGCGAGGTCGATCTCCACGGCGGTGAGGTCCGCGCCCTGCCGGAGGTGCCGGTCGAGGGCCTCGGTGCGTTGCCGTGATCCCGCGACGACGCGGCATCCCGCCGCGAGGAACGCCTCCGTGATCGCGAGCCCGATGCCGCGGCCGGCTCCGGTGACCACGACGGTCTTCCCGGCCAGGCCGCGGTCGCCGTCGGCCGCGTCCTCGCGCGGCGGTGCGGACGGGGTCATCGCCCCGCCCCCGGGCCCCGCCCCTGCCACCCGGGCACGGCGTCCCCTCCCCCGCCGCCTCTGCCCGCGGACGGCCGCTGCGGTCCTGCGAGGGCTCCGGCGCGCGTCCCCGCCCGTGCGGCGGGGGTCACCGGGCCGGCCGGGTGGCGACGGGGCCCGGCCCCGCCACGGGCGGGGATTGCCCCTTGGCGGCCGTGATGTGCCGTGGTGCGGGGTCGGGGAACGGAACGACGGCGATCGAGGTGGTCACGGCTCACGGCTCACGGCTCACGGCTCACGGCTCCCTGAGGGTCGGTTCCGGGGTTCGCGACCCCAGCATGTCCAGCCGGGGGCGGTGTCCGTGCAGAACCGCGCCGGGAAGACGCCGGCCGGTCCACGGTCGGACGCAGGACGGCACCGCAGGACCCGTGTGTCCGGATCGCGGCGGGAAGGGGGGTCAGAAGGCGTAGGGGCCGAAGCGGGCCCAGGCCACGAAGGCGGCCAGGAGGAGGAGCAGCAGGCTGACGGGTACCGCCTTCGCCTCCCTGCGGCGCAGGTGCACGGCGGTGGCGCCGAGCATCGTCGCCGCGAGCCCGAGGGCGGCCCAGGCCGTCAGGGCCGGGGCGATGCCGAGCGCGGCCGGAAGGACCAGCCCCAGGGCGCCGAGCGCCTCGGCGGCGCCGATCGCCTTGACCGACTGCGGGGAGAAGTCCCCGGCCCAGGCCATGCCCGAGGCGGCGAGCTTCTCGCGCGTCCCGCCGACCTTCATCAGCCCTGCCGCCAGAAACGTCGGCGCGAGGACGCCGGAGATGATCCACAACGTGGTGTTCATGAGGGGATTCCCATCCATTTACTTGAATGTTCAAGCTAAAAGCTACGCAGGAAGAGTTGAAGCGTCAAGTGAATGGCAAGAGTTCCGCTTGAAGGGTCAAGCTAGGATGGGGTCATGGAGTCGAACGAACCCCGCTGGCTGGACGCCGAGGAGCGGCAGACCTGGCTGTCCCTGACCGCCATGGTGATCAACCTGTCGAGCGCGCTGGACGGCCAACTGCAGCGCGACGCCGGGATCAGCCACTTCGAGTACCAGGTCCTCGCCACCCTGTCCGAGGCGGCCGACCGGACCATGCGCATGAGCGACCTGGCGCTCCTCACCAACGGCTCGCTCTCCCGCCTGTCCCACGTGGTCAAGCGCCTGGAGAAGCAGGGCTGGGTGCGCCGCAGCCCCGATCCGGACGACGGCCGCTACACCCTGGCCCTCCTCACCGAGACCGGCTGGGAGAAGACCGTCGCCACCGCTCCGGGGCACGTCGAGGAGGTCCGCCGCCTCGTGTTCGACCCGCTCACGCAGGCCCAGCAGCGCACCCTGCGCACCATCGGCCACCGCGTCAACGAGGCCGTCGACGGCTGACGGACCACCGCACCCGTACCGTCACTCCCCGGCCGCTACCGGACGCCGGCCGCCGGGCGGACGACGATCTCGTTGACGTCGACCTCCGGCGGCTGGGCCAGTGCGTAGGCGATCGCGTCCGCGATGGCGGAGGCGGGCAGGGCCACGGCCCGGTAGCTCTCCATCTCCTTCCTGGCCGCCGGATCGGCGATGTGGTCCGCGAGCTCGGATTCGGTCACGCCCGGGGAGACGAGGGTGACCCGGATGTCACCCGCCGACTCCTGCCGCAGGCCCTCGGAGACGGCACGGACGGCGTACTTGGTCGCGCAGTAGACGGCGGCGGTCGGCGAGACCTCGTACGCGCCGACGGAGGCGACGTTCACGAAGTGCCCGCTCCCCTGGGCGCGCATGAGGGGAAGGGCCGCGGCGATGCCGTGCAGCACGCCCCGCACGTTCACGTCGATCATGCGGTCCCACTCCGCGATCCGCAGCGCCTCCAGCGGGGACAGCGGCATCACGCCCGCGTTGTTCACGACCGCGTCCACCCTCCCGTACAGCTCCTGGGCGGCGCGGACGAACTCCGCGGTGTCGGTGGCGTCCGTGACGTCCAGCCGCCGGAAGGCCGCGGTGCCGCCCGCGGCGGTGATCTCCGCGGTGAGTGCGGCCAGCCGGTCGGCGCGCCGCGCGCCGAGGAGCAGGCGGTGGCCGTCGGCGGCGAGCCGGCGCGCGGTGGCCTCGCCGATGCCGCTGCTGGCCCCGGTGACCGCGACGGCCTTGGGCGTGTTCTTCATCTGGGCAACCCCTCTGCGCTGTGCGCCGCCCGGTGCGGTGCACGGCCCGGAGTCTGTCCCGGGCGCGGGCGGGCCCACCAGGACGGCTGCTGCCTGGGTGCACCGCACCCAGGCAGCAGTACGGTCCCGCGGCCTACCCTGTGCCCATGGCCGGCACCCACAGCCCCCTCGGGGAGTTCCTCCGCGCCCGCAGAGCGGGCACCAGCCCGCAGGACGTGGGCATGACCAGCCACGGCGTACGACGGGTCCCCGGGCTGCGCCGCGAAGAGGTCGCGGTCCTCGCCGGTGTGAACGCCGACTACTACACCCGGCTCGAGCAGGGGCGGGAACGCAACCCCTCGGCCCAGCTGACCGAAGCACTCGGACGCGCCCTGCGCCTGGACACCGACGCCCTGGCCCACCTCCACCGGCTGGCGGGCACCGCACCGGGCAACCGGCGTGCGCAGGCCGCCGACGCGCTCCCTCCCGGGCTGCGGCACCTGCTGGAAGGCCAGCGGGACGCGGCGGCCTTCGTGATCAATCGCGCCCTGGACGTCCTGGCCGCCAATTCCCTGGCCCAGGGCCTGCACGCGCCCTTCGAGCGGATGGACAACCTCGCCCGCATGGTCTTCCTCGATCCGGCAGGCCCGCGGTTCTACACCCGGTGGGCGGCCACGGCGGAAGCCACGGCGGGGCATCTGCGCCGGGCCGTCGGCACCCATCCGCACGACGGCCGGCTGAGGGAACTCGTGGACGTCCTGCGCGGCCGCAGCACGGACTTCGACCGGCTCTGGAACCGGCACGTGATCAGGGGAAAGACCCAGGGCACCAAGGAGTTCCGGCATCCGCACGCCGGTGCGCTCAGCCTCACGTACCTCGCCTTCGACGTCCGGGCGGCACCCGGGGACCTGCAGCTCGTCGTCTACCAGGCGGCCCCCGGCAGCCCCGGCGCCCGGGCCCTGGCCCTCCTCCCGCGAGCGGGTGCCCCCGCGGAGCGGAGCGGGCCGCCGGCCCCCTTCTGAGGCGGGAAGCAGGGTGGGTCGACGAGGCCCTGCACACGCCCACCGCATCGACCGGGCGGGCCACAGATGCGATTCTGGTTGGTGCGTGCCCTCACCCGCATCACGACTGTGCCGACGCCGCGGTGGGCGAAGGAGGTCCGGCCATGGTCGCGTCCGAGGCGTTCAGCACCGGGCCCGGCCCCGTGCGGATGTTCCCCTCCGAGCCGGGCGGTCTGCTGGACGTCCTGAGCGTGGCCGCCGTGGTCCTGGACGCCGAAGGGCGGATCACCCTGTGGAGTCCCCAGGCGCAGGACCTGTTCGGCTGGTCGGCAGCGGAGGCGCTGGGCCGCTACGCGGCCGAGCTGCTGGTGGCCGAGGAGGACGTCGACCTGGTCCTCGAACTGTTCGCCAAGGTCATGGGCGGTGGCGGCGCCTGGGCGGGCGTCTTCCCCGTACGCCACAAGGACGGCTCGACGAGGCCGGCGGAGTTTCGCAACATGCGGCTGCAGGACGAGCGGGGCGGCGTGTACGCCCTGGGCATCGCCTGCGACGAGGCGGTCCTGCGGGGCGTGGAGCGCGATCTGGCGCTGTCGGTGCCGCTGGTGGCCCAGTCTCCGCTCGGGCTGGCCGTGCTGGACACGGGCCTGCGCTACGTCCTGGTCAACCCCACGCTGGAGCGGATCAACGGCCTGCCCGCCGAAGAGCACCTGGGCCGGACGCCCCGTGAGGCCGTGCCCTTCCTGGACACGGACGTGATCGAGGCGTCCATGCGGCAGGTCCTGGACACCGGCGTGCCGCTGCTGGACCAGTACGGGACCGGGCACACCCCCGCCGATCCGCACGAGGAGCGCGCCTGGTCGGGCTCGTACTACCGGCTGGAGGACCCGGGCGGACGGGTGATCGGCGTGGCCCTGGTGGTCGTGGACGTCACCGCCAGCCACCGTGCGGCCCGGGAGGCGGCCGAGGCCCGCAGACGCCTGGACCTGATCGCCCGGGCGTCGGTCACCGTGGGGACCACGCTGGACCTGGAGCGGACGGCCCACGAACTCGCCGACGTGCTCGTGGCCGACCTGGCCGACCTGGCCTCGGTCGACCTCCTCGACTCGATCCTCGAAGGCCGTCAGACCTCGGCAGCCGGCGCCCCGCCCGGGCAGGCCCTCTTCATGGCCATGGCATTGGCGAGCTCCTACGAGACGGCCGCCGTCCGCGCCGCGGACCCGGTCGGCGAGCGCACCACGTACGCGGCAGACCGCCTGGTCACCCGCTGCGTCACCAGCGGGCGCCCCGTCCTCGTCCCGCACGTCACCGCCGCCGACCTGGAGCGCATCGCACGCGACGGGGCGGCCGCGGACCTCCTGGCCCGGGAGGGCGCGCACTCCTACCTGGCCGTGCCCCTGCGCGCCCGCGGCCAGGTCCTCGGCGCCCTCGGCCTCCTGCGCACCCGCGATCCGCGCCCCTTCGGCCACGACGACGTCACGCTGGCCGGGGAGCTGGCCACGCGCGCCGCCATCGCCATCGACAACGCCCGCTGGTACCAGCACGCCGCCGACACCGCCCTGACCCTCCAGCGCCACCTGCTCCCGCACCCCCCGCCCCGGGCCGCCGGCCTCCGGATCGCCTACCGCTACCAGCCCGCGGCGGCCGCCAGCGGGATCGGCGGCGACTGGTTCGACGCGATCCCCCAGCCCGAGGACCAGACCGCCCTCGTGGTCGGCGACGTCATGGGACACGGCGTGCACGCCGCCGCCACCATGGGGCAGCTGCGCACGGCCACCCGCACCCTGGCGGACCTCGGCCTCGATCCGGCTGAGGTCCTGCGCCACCTCGACCACATCACCGCCGAACTCGACGGGACCATGGCGACCTGCGTCTACGCCACGTGGGACCCGTACGGCTCGCGCTGCCGCGTGGCCCTGGCCGGCCACCCGCCGCCCGTCGTCATCCGGGCGGGGCGGGCCCCCGAGCTGGTCGACCTTCCGGTGGGCGTGCCGCTCGGCACGGGCGGTCTCGGCGACGCCGGGTTCGAGAGCGGCCTCCTCGACCTGCTGCCCGGCGACCGGCTGATCCTGTACACCGACGGCCTCGTCGAGACCCGTGACGACGCCCTGGACGACCGCTTCGACCTGCTGCTCGGCCTCCTCTCCGCTCCGGGGCTCTCCCCCGAGGCGGCCTGCGACCGGCTCCTGGCCGCCCTGCGCCACCGCGACGCCGCCGACGACGTCGCCCTGGTCATCGCCCAGGTGGAAGACCACCCGCCCGCGGCCGGTGCCCGCCCGTCCTGAAGGGCGGCCCGGCAGCGGCACCGGGGCCGGTGGCCCCCTCCGCCGGGCCGGCGCCCTCCACCCCGTCACGGTTCAGTGCTGCCGTTCGAATCCCGCCAGCAGTCCGCGGGGGTCGAAGGTCACCCGAATCCGGGTGACCTTCCCGTCCTCCACGTGCATCCAGTTCGCCGTCGGGGCGGGCGGTGCGACGCTCGTGCAGAGCTCGAACCAGGTGATCACTTCGTCGCCTTCCGCCACCCGCACCTTCACGTCGATCCTCTCCAGCACCCGGCCGAGCCCCTCCAGTCCGGTGAGCGCCTCCTCCACGCCCGACGCCGTACCCAGCGCTCCGACGAATTCGACGTCCTGGGCCAGCACCCCCCTCAGGGCCTCGAAGTCGCCCGCCTCCCAGGCGGTGAAGTAGGTCTCGGCAAGCTCGCGCGCGGTCTTCGTCGTCGTCATGCCTCCATCCTCCAAGCCACCCTTCCATCCGTCCAACAGATGGATCAGATGGGATCTATCATTGCCGGATATGGAGATCCATCAGCTGCGCTACTTCGCCGCGATCATGGACGAGGGCACCTTCACGGCCGCCGCCCAGCGCCTGCACGTCAGCCAGTCCGGCATCAGCACCCAGGTGGCCAAACTGGAGTCGGAACTGGGCCAGCAGCTGCTCGACCGGTCCGGCCGCCGCGTCCGCCCGACCCCGGCCGGTGAGGCCGTCCTCCCCCTCGCGAAGAGCGCCCTCGCCACCCTGGAGGCCATCCAGCACACCGCCGCCGAGTTCTCCACCGCCGTCCGGGGCCGGGTCCGTCTCGGCATGATCACGGGCTGCTCGATCCCGCCCTTCCTCGACACCGTCGCCGACCTCGGCCGCACCCACCCCGGCATCGAACTCAGCCTTCACGAGGGCCACTCCGACGACCTCCAGGCCCGGGTCCTCTCCGGCTCCCTCGACCTGGCCCTGATCGGCTACGCGGGCGACGTGGCCCCGGGCCTGGAGGTGAGCACCGTCGTCGACGAGCCGCTCGCCGCCGTCGTCCCGGCCGGGCACCCCCTCGACCGGACGGAGCTGCACCTCGCCGACCTGCGCGGCGAGAAGATCCTCACCCTCTCCCCGGGCACCGGAATCCGCGCCGCGTACGAGGACTCCTGCCGCCGGGTCGGCCTCGAGCCGCGCGTGGACCTCGACGCCAGCTCCCCGGCCGCCCTGCTCCGCCTCGCCGAGCGCGGCGCGGGCACCGCCGTCCTCAGCGCGTCCTCCGCACAGGGCACCGGCCTGCGCACCGTCCCGCTCGCCGACGCCGCCACACACGCCCGACTCGGCCTCCTCACCCGCCGGGGCCAGCACTCCCCCGCCGCACAGCTGCTGCACACCCGCCTCCTCGCCGCACTGAGAGCCGGCTAGGAGGCGTTGCGCGTCCGGCCGCCGCCGGTCAGTGGCCGGCGGCGGCCTTCACCAGGGCCACGGCCAGGCCGATCGCGGCGTCGAGGGCACCGGCCAGGAGGGCGGACAGGATGCCGCCGCCCATGCGCACACCGCCGTAGCAGCCCCAGGCGAACAGACCGGCGACGCTCACCACCGCCGCGGCCAGCAGAGCCGTGTCGACGGCCATCACGCCCGCCGCGGCCGCGGCGACCAGCACCAGAGGGCCCGCGGCGGACAGCAGCAGCGGACTGCTGACGGACAGCATGGCGCGCAGCTCCCGCCCGGTGGCCAGCCTGCCGTGCACCACCCGGTGGGCCTGCTGGTCGGCGACGACCGCCGCCAGCCACAACCCGACGGCCGTCGTCCCCAGTGTCGCGGCGGCGCCGGCCGCGTCCACGTGTCCGGCGGCCCGCAGCCCGATGACCACCGAGATCATCGTGATCGTCGCGTAGATGCGCTCCTTGAGCAGGGCGGCCTCGAACCGCGGGTCCCCCGTCTCCCCAGGTCCTCCGGCGGTGCTGTCGTGCCCCATGGGAGCACCCTAGGCCGCGCGTTCCGGTACGGCGGGTCGCCTGCGCCGTGTGTCGCCGGCGAACGCTCCGGATCGGCGCACTCCGCCCCCGCCCCGATCGGCAACCCGAACGTGCCTTACGCACCAGCATGTCTGACGGCACGTCACAGCGCTTAGGGTGGGTCACCGTGACGAACGGCAGCGACGACATACTGACCCCTCTCGACCCCCTCGACCCGCGCGAGACCTCCGGCTACCGGCTCCTGGCCCGACTCGGCGAGGGCGGAATGGGCACCGTGTACCTCTCCCGCACCCGGGGCGGGCAGCCGGTGGCGTTCAAGGTGATCCGCCGCGAGTACGGCCGGGACCCGGGCTTCCGGCGCCGCTTCGAGCAGGAGGTGCGGGCCGCGCGCCGGGTGCAGGGCTACCACCTGGTGCCGGTCGTCGACCACGACACGACGGGGCCGCTCCCCTGGATCGCCTCGGCGTTCGTCCCCGGGCTCACGCTGGCGGACGCACTCGCCTCCTGCGGCCCCCTCCCCCTGCCCGCCGTCTTCCAGCTGGCCGGCTGCACGGCCCGGGCGCTGGGCTCCATCCACGCGGCGGACGTCGTCCACCGCGACCTCAAGCCCGCCAACATCCTGCTCGGCTCGACCGGGCCGTACGTCATCGACTTCGGCATCGCGCGGGCGGCCGAGAGCACGCAGCTGACGCACAGCGGCGGCATCGTCGGCACCCCGCAGTACATGTCGCCCGAACAGGCCCTGGGCGAGCCCGTCACCGCGGCCGCCGACGTGTTCTCCCTCGGCCTGATCGCAGCGGTCGCGGCGACCGGCCGGCACCCCTACGGCGAGGGCGGCGCGACCGCCCTCGCCGTGAGGATCGCCAACACCGGGCGGGCGGCGCCCGATCTCGGCGACCACCCGCCTGCGCTGCGGACCCTGCTGGAACGCTGTCTCACCGCCGACCCCGCGGCACGCATCACGCCGGAAGAGCTGGCCGTGCTGTGCGAACGGGCGGCGGGGCGGCCGCTGCGCGCGTTCGACGGCTGGCTGCCGGCGCCGCTCATGGAGCGCATCGCCCGCCGCGAGGCGGCCGCCGCCCACCCCCCGGAGCCCACGCCGACCCCGACCCGCCCCGATGCCGGCGCCCACTGGTCCGGGCAGCCCACGGTGACGGCCCCGCCGGGGCCCGCCCCGGCCCACCCGCCGCATCCGACGCGGGCCCCCTCTGCGCGATCCGCCCCGCAGGTGCGCCCCGCCCTGCTCGCCGCCGGCATCGCGCTGACCGTGGGCCTCACCGCGGTCGTGACCTGGGCGGTCGTCGGCCCGGACGGCGGCGCGGGCACCGCCGACGGCTCCCGGACGGACCGCAAGCCCACGGAGCCGTCGGCGCCCGCCTCCGCGGCGTCCTCCCCGTCCTCCCCCTCCCCGAAGGCCTCGTACACGCTCGTCTTCGAGGACAAGCCGCTCACCCTGCGCGCACCGGCCTTCAACACCGGTACGCACGTCGACCTGGACGCACCGAAGCTGTTCCCCGACGGCGGGATCGGCAAGACCACCGGCATGGAACTCACCTATCAGGACTGGGGCGACGCCGACCTGAGGTTCCTCACTCCCACGGGCAAGGCCGCCGGCACCACGCCCGAGGCGTGCAGGGCCGGGGTGGACACCGACACCCTGCCGGCCGCACTCCCCCGCAAGGACCTGAACCTGGGCGCGCCCCTCGCCAAGGGCGCCGTGCTGTGCACCGTCACCAGCGAGGGCAACCTGGCGATGCTGCGGATCACCGATGTGGTGCCCCCCGCCAAGGGCGGCGGCCCGTCGTCCGACATGCCCGACTACGTCACCACGCTGACCCTCTGGAAGCCCGCCAAGTAGCGGGCCCGGCGCGGCGTGCGCGCAGCGGCGCACCGCCCGCAGCAACATGGTGTTCACGCCGCCGCGCACCCCGGGTAACAACCGCTTCCTAGCGTGGCCGACCGCAGCGCAGCGCTGGCACCCACCTGCACCGGGAGGCGTCGCAATGAGCACCACCGAGTCACCCCAGGCCGTGCCGGACACGGCGAGGACCGCCGCCGGCCAGGCGGTCGAGGAGACGCTGGAGGACTACACCCTCCGTTTCGCACCCCGCAGTTACCGCCGCTGGACGCCCATGGTCGTGGCCACCACGGCCCTGGGCGGCATCGCCTACATGGCCGACTTCTCCATCGGCGCCGGCATCGGCCTGGCCCACGGCACCGGCAACGCCCTGGTGGCCATCGCCGTCGCCGCGGTCGTCATCTTCGTCACCGGCTTCCCCCTGGCCTACTACGGCGCGCGCTACAACATCGACCTCGACCTCATCACCCGCGGCTCCGGCTTCGGGTACTACGGCTCGGTCCTCACCGGCATCATCTTCGCCAGCTTCACCTTCGTCTTCTTCGCCCTGGAGGGCTCGATCATGGCCCAGGGCCTCGAACTCGGCCTGGGACTGCCGCTGTGGCTCGGCTACGCCGTCTCCACCCTCATGGTGATCCCGCTGGTCGTGTACGGCATGAAGGCGCTCAGCCGGCTCCAGGTGTGGACCACCCCGATCTGGCTGCTGCTCATGGTCGGCCCGCTGGTCTACCTGGTCGCCGAGGACCCCGGCACGGTCGGCCGGTTCCTGTCCTACGCCGGCACGGACGGCGACGGCGCCGTCGACACCGCCTCCGTGATGCTCGGAGCGGGCGTGTGCCTGTCCCTGATCGCGCAGATCGGCGAACAGATCGACTACCTGCGCTTCATGCCGCCCAGGACCGAGGCGAACCGGCGCGCCTGGTGGACCGCGGTGGTCCTGGCCGGCCCCGGGTGGGTGCTGCTCGGTGCGCTCAAGCAGGCCATCGGCGTCTTCCTGGCCGTCTACGTCCTCGCCGAGGCCGGACCGGCCGCCGCGCCCGAGCCCATCCGGCAGTTCCGCGGCGCCTTCGAGGCGATGATGCCGCCGTGGGCGGTCGTCCCGCTGGCCGTGGTCCTGGTGGTCATCAGCCAGATCAAGATCAACGTGACGAACGCCTACTCCGGCTCGCTGGCCTGGACGAACGCCTTCACCCGGGTCACCCGGCACTACCCCGGCCGCATGGTCTTCGTCCTGGTCAACCTCGCCTTCGCGCTCGCCCTGATGGAAGCCGACATGTTCAGCTTCCTGAGCGGCGTGCTGGGCTTCTACTCGAACTGCGCGATCGCCTGGGTGGTCACCGTGGCCACCGACATCGGCATCAACAAGTACGTGCTGAAGCTGTCCCCGCTCCGGCCGGAGTTCCGCCGGGGCATGCTCCACGCGGTCAATCCGGTCGGCGTCGTGGCCTTCGTCTCCGCCTCCGGACTGTCGATCGCCCTGTACTTCCACCTCTTCGGCGACGGCCTCCAGCCGTACTCGCCGGTGGCCGCGGCCGTCATCGCCTTCGTCGTCACCCCGCTGGCGGCCGTCGTCACCAGGGGCCGCTACTACCTGCGCCGCGCCGACGACGGCATCGCCGAGCCCCTGCTGGACACCGACGGCAACCCGAGCGCGGTCACCCTCGACTGCCACGTCTGCCGCCGGCCCTACGAGCGCCCCGACCTGGCGGCCTGCGTCGCCCACGCGGCGGTCGTCTGCTCGCTGTGCCTGAGCACCGACACGGCCGGCGAGCACGTCCTGCCGGCCGCCGTGTAGGCCGGACCCGGTGGTCAGCCGCGGACGCGGCTGACCCGGCCCTCGTCCCACACCGGTTCGTCCGTCTCCACCACCCGGCCGTCCTCCCGGAAGACGAGGAACCGGCTGAACACCCGGGCGAACCAGCGGTCGTGGGTGACGGCCACCACCGTGCCGGTGAAGCCGGCGAGCGCCTGCTCCAGGGCCTCGGCCGAGATCAGGTCGAGGTTGTCGGTCGGCTCGTCCAGCAACAGGAGGGTGGCCCCGGCCAGTTCCAGCAGCAGGACCTGGAAGCGCGCCTGCTGGCCTCCCGAGAGGGTCTCGAAGTTCTGACGGCCGGCCCCTGCCAGGCCGTATCGGCTCAGGGCCGACATGGCGCCCTGGAGGTCCAGCCCGGGGCGGTCGCCCTCGCCGGCCCCGAGGATGTCGGCCGGGGTCCGGCCGGCCCACTCCGGGTGCCGGTGCGTCTGGGCGAAGAGCCCGGGCCGGACGCGCGCTCCCAGCCGGCACTCGCCCGTGTGGGCCACGGTCGCGGCCGCATCGGGGGAGACCTCGTCCAGCAGGCGCAGGAAGTGGCTCTTGCCCGATCCGTTCGAACCGAGCACGCAGACCCGGTCGCCGAAGAACACCTCCAGGTCGAACGGCCGCATCAGTCCGCTGAGTTCGAGGTTCTTGCAGGTGATGGCACGGATGCCGGTGCGGCCGCCGCGCAGGTCCGGTGCGACCCGCTGCCGGCGCGGCGGTGCGGGCGGCGGCCCGGCCGCCTCGAACTTCGCCAGCCGCGTCTGCGCCGCGTGGTACCGGGAGGCCATCTCGTCGCTGATGGAGGACTGCTGACGCAGGGTCCGGACCAGCTCCTTGAGCTGGTCGTGCTTCTCGCTCCAGCGCTGGCGCAGCTCCGCCGCCCGCTGCCAGCGGGCCTCACGGGCCTCGCCCCAGGTGGCGAACCCGCCGCCGTGGGTCCAGGCCGTTCCGCCCTCCAGGGTCACGACCTGGCCGGCCGTGCGGCTCAGCACCTCGCGGTCGTGGGTGATCAGCAGCACGCCCTGCCGGGTCTGGGTGAGCTGCTCCTCCAGCCAGCGCTTGCCCGGAACGTCCAGGTAGTTGTCCGGCTCGTCCAGCAGCAGCAGTTCGGCCGGACCCCGGAGCAGGGCCTCCAGGACGAGCCGCTTCTGCTCGCCGCCGGACAGCGTCGTCACCTCCCGGAACTGGGCGGCCTGGAACGGGACGCCGAGCGCGGCGACCGTCACCGTGTCCCAGAGCACCTCGTGGTCGTAGCCGCCGGCCTCGCCCCAGTCCACCAGGGCCTGTGCGTAGCGCACCTGGGTGCGTTCGTCGTCGGCCTCCATCATGGCGAGTTCGGCCGCGTCGAGGGCGGCGGCCGCCGTCCGCAGGGGGATCGGGGCGACGGTGAGCAGGAGGTCCCGGACGGTGCGGTCGTCGCGCAGGCTGCCGATGAACTGCGGCATGACGGCGACGGCGCCCTGGCTGCGGAACGCCCCCTGCTGCGCGGGGATCTCGCCCGAGAGGGTGCGCAGGAGGGTGGTCTTGCCCGCACCGTTGTCGCCGATGAGCGCGACGGTCTGGCCTGCCGGAACACGGAACGAGACATCGCTGTACAGCTCGCGTCCGTCGGGGAGGACGTGCCCCAGGGAAGCGGCTTCGAGGTAGCCCATGGGAGCAGATGCTAGCGGCAGGATTCCCCCGGGGCGATTCGGTTCCGGCGGCCCGGCTGGCGGGATTTCGACCTTGTGGCGCATATGCAATTACTTTCCCCCGCCTGTCGATTATGCGACTGATCAGGCTATTCACTCGTCGGTTTCGGGGCATCGGCGATTCCTTGCAGCATGCACCCGCATGCGGAAGGGTGGTGCTCGACGGGGACTTCGGGAAGCGTTCGCCGATCCCTCTGCGGGCGGCTGTGCCTGCGTGTGTGCGGATGCGTGCGCCGCACCCTCCTCCCCATTTCCCGGTAATGCCATTCCTCCACCGAAAGGCGAGAGCCAGCCGATGCCGCCCATCCCCGCACTGAACTCCGCGGCTCCCTCCGATCCCCCGGGCGTCGCCACCGTCGCACTCGTCGGGGCGGAATTCGGATGGGGAAGTTCGGGAAAACTCAGCGCGGTCCTCTCCGCGCTGCGGGAACGGTCGGCGCCTCCCTTGCGATTCGTCGGAATGGCATCGGGACTGGGCCGCCCCCTGCTCGCCGAACACGCGGTGGACGGCTGGTACGACCTGCCGGACGATCCCGGCCGAACGGCCGCCTGGGTCGCGGAGTTCGTACGGTCGCAGGGGGTGCGGGCCGCCGTGGTGGTCCTGGACGGCGCGGCGGCGACGGCGCTGCTGGCCGCCGGCGTGCCCACCGTCTTCGTCGACAGCCTGCCCTTCCTCTGGTCCGAGGGCGACCGGGCGGCGCTGCCGCTGGACGCGACCGTGTACTGCGCCCAGAAGAGCGTCGAGCTGCCGCCCGAGTGCCGCAGCGTGCTCGCCGACGCCCGGGGGCTGCGCTGGGTCGAGGCGGTCATCGCCCGGCCCCGCGCCTCCGAGCCGGAACGGGGATCCGGGCGCGGTGCGGGCCGCCCGTACCGCAGGGCGCTGATCAGCCTGGGCGGTCTGCGCGCGCCGAACCTCCCCGCTCCGGAGCACTACCCGCGCCTGGTCCTCCCGGCCGCCCTCGAGGCCCTCGCCGCCCACGGGGTCGAGGAGGTGCACATCGCCGGCAACCTGCCCGGCGGCCTGGTGGGCGGCCTCGTCGACTCCTGCGCCGCCCCGCCGCGGACCACCGCCGGCCCGCTCGGGCACGGCGCCTTCCTGGAGCGGCTGGACGCCTGTGACGTCCTGCTCACCTCACCGGGCCTGACCACCCTGCTCGAAGCGGGCGGACTGGGCGTCCCCACCGTCTGCCTGCCTCCGCAGAACCTCAGCCAGATCTTCAACGGCCGGTACCACAGCCAGGCGCTCGGGGCCCGGCTGCGGGTGCTCTGGCCCAAGGAGGTACTCGTCGAGGACGAGGTGCTGGCGCTCCGCGCGAGGGGCGAGGACCACGCCCTCGAACGGATCTACGGCTCCATCGGGGCGGCCGCGCAGGGCGATTCGCGGCAGGAGGTCGGCCGCGCCCTGCGCGACGGTGTCCTGGACGCGCTGCGCCGCTCCGCCGGCGTCGGCGCGTGGGACGCGCTCACCACCGCGGTGGGCACCCGAGGCTCGGTCCAGGTCGCCGACGCACTCCTCGAAGTCCTGGGCGCGTCCGGTCCTCCGTCCTGACGCGCCCGCACGGTCCGGCCGGCCCGGCGGCCGGACCCGCGCCGCCCCACCGCACCGTCCCATCCGTCCCGTGAGTCGCCTGGAAGGTCTCCGCCCGTGCGTGCACGCGATCGCTACCTCTTCATCAGGATCCTGGAAGCCTGCAACGCCGACTGCTTCATGTGCGAGTTCGCCCTCTCCCGCGACGCGTACCGCTTCTCCCCGGAGGACTTCGCCGACCTGCTGCCCAAGGCCAGGGACGCCGGGGTGGGCTACGTCCGGTTCACCGGGGGCGAACCGCTGATGCACCCCGACGTGGTGGACCTGGTGCGCGCCGGTACGGCCGCCGGGATGAAGATGTCCCTCATCACCAACGGCTCGCTGCTGCCCCGGATGGCCGCCCCGCTGGCCGCGGCCGGCCTGGCCCAGGTGATCGTCAGCCTGGACGGCGCCTCGGGCGCCACCCATGACGTCTACCGGCGCACCCCCGGCCTGTTCGACAGCGGGCTGCGGGGCCTGCGGGAGGCCGCCGCGCTGGGTGTCCTCCCGAGGGTCAACACCGTGGTGGGACCGCACAACTACGCCGAGATGCCGCGGCTCCAGGAGGTCCTGACGGAGGCGGGGGTGCGCCAGTGGGAGCTGTCCGCGCTCAAGCTCGACCGCACGATCACCTACCCGGACGCCGACCGCGTCCGCAGCGTCTGCGATCCGATCTACGACGCGGACCCGGCCGCCCTGCTGGTCCCGATGGGCAAGCGCTTCTACGGGGACACCCCGCAGGAACAGGAGCGGTACTTCACCGGGTCCGTCACCCCGCGCGCCGCCGGACCGCTGTGCCACGTCGCCGACGACGTCATCTACGTGGACGGCAAGTACGGGCGGATGTACGCGTGCAGCTGCATCCCGCACCGGGAGGGCGACGACGGGCCCGGCGGCGCACCACTGCGGGAGCAGGGGGTGGTCCGGCTGGACACCCCGGTGTTCCGTGCGCACGCCGACTACTTCCGCGAACGCGGTCCCGAGGTGTGCAGCGGGTGCTCCACCACCGCCGCCGGATACAGCGACGACGTGGCGCGGCTCGGGGCGGTGGGAGCATGGCACTACTGAACCCGTCCGGGGCCGCACCGGCCGCGCCGGAAGGCGGCGGCCCCGGTCCGCGGGTGCTGCTCGGCGCCCGCGAGGACCGGCTGGACTCGGTCCTCGCCCTCGCCCGCGTGGCCGCCCACCTCGGGGGGCTGCGCCGGACCGGCCGGGACGGGCTCGAACCCCCGCCGGCCGCGGCGCTGGTCTGCGACGACGCGGCCGCCACCGGGCGGCTCCTGGAGCTGGGCGTACCGGTGGTGCACCTGGAATCGGGGCCCGCCGGCCCGGCCGACGGCGGAGCGCCGCCGCAGCGCGCGCTCCTGCGGGTGCACCGGCCGGGGTGGCTGCCGCCGCCCGGGCCCGGTGCCCGGGGCGCCCGGCCCACCGGGATCCTCGCGCCGCGGCGCACCGGGCGGAGCCGGACCCGCTCGGGCACCCTCCTGATGCTGTCGCTGTGGGGCGTCCCCGATGCCGAGGCGGAGTCCTTCGCCTCCGGGGCGCTGCCCGAGCTGGCCGCCGCCGCGCTGGACCGCACCGGGAGCTGCACCGTGGTCGCCGACACCGGGCTCGCACGCGTGCGGTCCGCGCTGGCGGCGCATCCGGGCGTGCGGGTGCTCCGGGCGTCCGAGACGGACCCGGACGCCCTCCACGCGGAGGCCGCCGTGTTCCTCGCCTCGCCGGTGCTCGGGGCGCTCGCCCTCGCCCAGGCCCGCCGGGCACCGCTGGTGCTGCTGCCGGCGTTGGGGACCGTACAGCGGGCCCTGGCCGCACAGGTCGGCGAGGTCCTGCCGCTGCCCTCGGCCGAGGACCCCGCGGACCCGGGCCTGTGGGCGCCCCCGGCAGCCGGTCCGTGGCACCTGCTGGACCCGGCCCTGGACGACCTGCGCGGCGCCCAGCGGGTCGCCCGTACCCTCCGCCAACTCGCCCTCGCCCCCTTGTGAATCCCGCCCCGGGGACCGTCCGCCCACGCCTCCTCGTCAGCCCGCCGGTCCGGCCCCGCCGCTTCCGGCCCACTCATCCACGTCGTCCGCGCCGTGCTGGAGCCGCCATGTCCGACACCGTCCGCGAACCCGTCACCGTCACCCGCCCCGAACTGGTCCGTCCCCGGGTCCCCGAGAACGACTGGGACGACTGGCGCTGGCACATGCGCCGGCGCATCACCAACGTCGACAAGGCCAGGCAGTGGATCAACCTCAGCGCCGACGAGGAGGAGGCCATCGCCGGGGTGGCGGGCAAGTACCGCTGGAGCGTCACCCCGTACTACGCCTCCCTGATGGACCCGGACGACCCCGCCTGTCCGGTCCGGCAGCAGGCGGTGCCGGCGCTCGGCGAGCTGATGGAGTTCCCCGGGGCCGAGGTCGACCCCGTCGGGGACACCTACTACCGCAAGACCAACCGGGTCGTGCACAAGTACCCGGACCGCGTGATCATGCTGATCACCGAGGCCTGCCCCGTCTACTGCCGCCACTGCACGCGCAAGTTCCACACGACCGACGTCGACGGCACCTACTTCCGTGACGACGAGGGCGGCTCCTTCGACGAGGACCTGCGCTACATCGCCGAGCACCCCGAGATCCGGGACGTCCTGCTGACCGGCGGCGATCCGCTCTCCTACCAGGACGGCAAGCTGGAGGAGATCATCGCCGGGCTGCGGGCGATCCCCAGCGTGGAGATCATCCGGATCGGCAGCAGGTTCCCCGTCCTGCTGCCGCAGCGGATCACCGAAGACCTCTGCTCCATGCTCTCCCGCTACCACCCGGTCTGGCTGAACACCCATTTCAACCACCCCAAGGAGATCACGCCGGAGGCCGCGGCGGCCGTGGACCGCCTGCTGCGGCACGGCATCCCGGTCGGGAACCAGACGGTGCTGCTGCGCGGGATCAACGACGACGTGGCCGTCATGCGCACGCTGATGACCGAGCTGCTGCGGATCCGGGTCCGCCCGTACTACCTCTACCACTGCGACAACGTCACAGGGGTCTCCCACTTCATGACGACGGTGGAGAAGGGCTGGGAGATCATGGACGGCCTCCAGGGCCACATCACCGGGTTCGGCGTCCCCCAGTACGTCCTCACCACCAGGATCGGCAAGATCCCCATCGCGCGGCCCTCCTACACCCCCACCCCCGACGGCCTGCTGCTGCGCAACTACCGAGGCCAGGAAATGGTCGTCGGCGGCCACGCGCAGCCGATCACGGAGTCCGACACACGATGAGCACACTCGACAAGCGGCTCGGGCAGCGCTTCCTGCCCTACGGAGCGAACTACCTCGACTGGTCCGACATGTCGGAACTGAAGAAGGTGATCGAGCACCAGGTCCTGTTCCGGTACCAGACGGAGACCGAGAGCATGGCCTCCCGCCTGGAGCGGACCGTGGCCGAACGGCTCGGTGCGGGCCACGCCCTCGCCGTGCACAACTGCACGGAGGCGCTGCGGCTGGCGCTGATCTCCACCCGCCCGGCCGTCGGCGACCCGGTGTACGTCCCGGCCGTGACGTTCGTCGCGGTGGCCGGCGCGGTGCTGTCCTGCGGCCTGATCCCGGTCCTGGTCGACGCCGACGACTCGCTCTCGATGGACCCGACGCTGCTGCCGCCGGACGCGCAGCGCGTGATCACGGCCCACATGGAGGGCACCGTCGCCCCGCTGCCGGCGGGCGTGCCGTACCTGATCGAGGACTGCGCGCAGTCGCTCGGCGCACGCCTCCCGGACGGCCGGCACGCGGGAACGGCCGGCTACGCCGGGACGTTCAGCTTCCACCACAACAAGGTCCTCACCTCGGGCGAGGGCGGGCTCGTCGTCACCGGCGACGACGACGCCTGGGCGACCATGCGCCGCTACCACGACCACGGTTCGGCCCGGGTGCCCGGCCACTACCCGACCTGGGACGAGGACGCCCACTTCGGGGAGAACTTCGTCACCAGCGAGCAGGTCGCGGCCGTCCAGTGCCAGCAGTTCCGCCACCTCGACGAGCTGCTCGCCGGGCTGGAGCGGATGTACGCGATCGCCATGGCCGAACTGCCCGCGCGCACCGACCTGGAAGTCCGGCCCCGGGCGGCCGGCGACGTCAAGGTCAGCCTGCGCTTCCGGTGCGAGAGCAAGGAGCTGCGGGACGCCGCCGTGGCCGCGCTCACCGGGGCCGGCATCGCCAACTGGACGCTCGGGAAGTACCTGCTGCCCGCACACCCGGTGCTCACCGGCCGCCGTTCGCTGTACCGCGACGGCTTTCCGTGGAACCACGCCCCGGAGGGACCCCTCGCCCTCAGCCGCGACGGCTTCGCCCGCACGAGGGACCTGCTGGACCGCACCCTGTGCCTGCCGCTCTCCCCGGAACTCCCGGAGGAGGAGCAGGCGCTCGCGGCCAAGGCCGTCCGCCGGGTGCTGGAGGCGGTGTGAGCGGCGCCGAGGTGCTGTTGATGGTGGACGACCGGCCGTCGTCCTTCACCCGCTACGCGGCCCGGGAGCTCTCCGGCCGACTGGTCCTGCTGCGGTTCGCCGGCACCCGGCCGGACCTGTCCGAGGACTACCTCCGGGAAACCGCGCACCTGCCCGCCTTCTGGGTGCGCGAGGACGCTGCGCCGGCCGAGGAGGCCCGGCGGTACCGGGAGTGGGCGGCGGGGCTGCCGACGGCGCCGACCAGGTTCTGCAATCCCTCGGAGCCCCGGCAGGCGGCCGCCCAGCGGTTCGCGCGGCTCGCCGGCCTGCCGCACCTGACCGAGCGGCAGGTGGCCCTGGTCCGCGACAAGGCGGCCATGAAGGCCTGCTTCCGGGAACTGGGCCTGCGCACGGCGGAGTTCGCGCGCGTGCGGTCGGCCGCCGGGATCGAGAGGTTCGCCGACCGGCACGGCTGGCCGGTGGTGCTCAAGCCGGTGGACTCGTTCGCCTGCGTGGACACCCACCGGCTCGACGGGCCGGGCGGCCTCTCCGGGATCGACCTCGCGGCGCGGGACTGGATGGTCGAGGCGTACCTCGGGGGCACCGAGTGGGAGGTCTGCGCGATCGTCCTCGGCGGCGAGGTCCTCGACGCCTGGCCGAGCGCCATGCCCTGCCGCCCGCTGGAGATCGTCGACGGCGCCATGAACGCCAACATCAGCGTCGGCACCGGCGAGGGCCCGGCCGTCGACCTGCGGGCCCTCGTCCAGCGCATCGTCACGGGCATGGGCATCGACCACGGCTACGCCCACATGGAGTTCTTCCTGATCGACGGCGAGGTGTACGCCGGCGAGATCGGCGTGCGGCTCGCCGGCTGCGAGATCCCCGCGAACCACGGCCACGCGTACGGCTTCGACGTGTTCGGCGCCACCCTGGAGGTCTACCTCGGCCGGCGGCCCGACCTCCGCTACGGCGAGCGCCGCTGCGCGGGCGACCTGCTGCTGCCGCTGCCCGGCTCCGGGACGATCCGGCGGATCACCCCGCGGGAGGAACTGCTGGGCATGCCCGGGGTCATCGACGCCGTGCTCAAGGTGCGCGCCGGTGACACCGTGACGGCCCGGCGGGCCTCGCACAACGCCTCCGGGTACGCCCATGTCGTGGGAGCCTCGGTCGGGGAGGTGGAGAGCCGGATGCGCGACGTACTGGCCCGTTTCACGATCGAGGTGGTGGCGCAGGAGGCCTCCGCCGTCCCTGCCTGACCGCCGCCCGAGCCGGCCGCCGCAACGGCGCCCCGGCACCCGACCCGGCCGCCCCGCACGGCCGTCGAAACGGAGACCGACACGTGACCAGCGGCCTGCCCCGTCGCTTCCTCGACCTGCTCACACGTCCCCGGGTGGCCGGGGCGGCCTGGTGGAGCGTCGTCTCCAGACTGCCGGTCTACCTGATGTCGCTGGCCCTCGTCCTGACCGTCCGCGAGCAGGGCGGCAGTTACGCCCGGGCCGGACTGGTCGCGGCGCTCTACACGATCGGGATGGCCCTCGGCAGCCCGCTGATCGCCCGCCGCCTCGACCGCAGCGGCCGCGCGGCGGTGCTGACCGCGACCGCCGTCGCCTACCCGCTGGCGCTCGCCGTCCTGGTGTGGGCGACCCGCCCCGACGGCTGGGCGCAGCCGGTGGCTGCGGTCGTCGCGGGGATGGTGCTGCCGCCCGCGAACGCCTGCATGCGCTCGCTCTGGGCGCGGCTGCCGCTGCGGGAGGAGGAGCGCGAGACGGCCTACCTCTGGGAGGCGCTGCTCACCGAGGTCCTGGTGATCGGCGCGCCGCTGATGCTGGCGGCGCTGATGCTGGCCGGTCCGGCGGGCCTGGCGCTGACGGTGATCGCGGTGGTGGGCGGGGTGGGCACGCTCGGGCTCGCGTACACCAGGCTGCCCGCCGGCACCGAGGCCGCCCCGCAGGCCCCGAAGGGTCCGCGCCACCCGCTGGGCCCGCTGCGGGAGCCGGCCCTGCTGGCGCTGACCGGCATCATGGCCGTCTCCGCGGTGCCCATCGGCCTGCTGACCCTGGCCATCCCGGCGTTCGTCGACCGGCACGGGGCTCCGGGCGGCGCGGGCGTGGTGTACGCCTGCTGGGGTGTCGGCAGCGCGCTGGGGGCGGTCTGGCTCGGCCGGTCCCAGTCCGAGGTGGCCCCGCAGGTGCGCCTGGCCCGCCTCCTGCTGGCCTACGCCGTCGGCACCGGGCTGACGCTGCTCGCCGGGTCCCAGGTGGGGCTGGCCGTGGCGCTCGCGGTGGGCAGCGTGCCGATCGCCCTGGTCTCCGCCACCGAGATGAGCCTGGTGAGCGGCATCGCCGAAGGACGGTCCATGGCCGAGGCGTTCACCTGGGCGTCGCTGGCCACCGTCCTCGGCGACGCGCTGGGCCAGCAGGCCGGCGGGCTGCTGATGGAACCGTTCGGGCCGCGGACGGTGTTCGCGGTGGCGACCGGAACCGCCCTGGCCGCCGCCGCGCTGGCCCTCGCCTGCCGGGGGCTGCTGGCGCGGCGTGCGGCGCCGGCGCTGAAGTGCGCGGCATGACGGCCGGGCCCGGCACACCCGCCCCTCGCCCCGTACCCGGCGCGCAGCCGCTCCCCGTCCTTCCCTCTCCCCGCCCCCCGTCCCCCGTCCCCCCTACCCCGCGCCCCGGCGCCGACGACACGAGGTGGTCCACCATGAACGCCGCGCTCACCGAGCAGCGAACCGACGGGCCCGCCGGGCCGTGCCCCTTGTTCCGCCCGGTCGACGGGCAGGAATTCGCCGGAGCGGTCCGGGAGTTCCTGGACTCGCCCGGGCTCCCGCCGGTGCCGGTGCCGACCGGGGACCGCGCCGATCTGGCGGAGAGCGTCGAGCTCGCCGGCCGGCTGTACGGCGGCCTGCGGCGGCCGCACCCGCTGGACGTCGGGGTCGTCCTCGGCGCGGGGCACCTGCCCGAGGGGCTCGCGGAGCTGGCCCGTCCGTTCGCCCGGACGTGGGCGGGCGAGGAGGAGCTGGCGGACGTGGCGGCGTTCCGGGCCCGGCACGGCGGTTCGCTGCTGCTCGTCGGCCTCTACGACCGGCTCACCCTCGACCCCGTCCGGGACCTGCTGATGGCCACCTACCGGGGCCCGCGGCACGGCCTGACGCTGCTGAGCGGCCGCGACGGCGCCTCCGTCTGCTGGAACGTAGCCAAGCAGTACGCGGAGCCCGCCCTCGACGTGGACGCGCTGGGCCTCTTCACCGACACGGACCGGCCCCCGCGGCTGCCCGGTGTGCAGGTCTTCGACGACCGGGACTTCGAGCGCGCCGACATCCAGGCGGAGATCCTCGGCACCCGGTGGCGGCGGGTGGGCTTCCAGGGCCACGGCAAGGACGACAGCGTCAACCTCGGCGAGTTCACCCTCTGCGGTCTGAACGCCTCCGCCCCGGCCGTGCCCGGACTGCTCGGCCCGCGCTGCGCGTACGGCCTGCCCTGCTACAAGCCGGAGGACAAGCTGGTCCCCCTCAACCGGGTGGAGGCCGTGGAGCTGGTGCTCAGCGCGTGCAACAGCGGTCCCCTCGCGGACCTCGCCCTCTACGACCCGAAGTACCAGCTGCTGCTGAACGCCCTGGACGGTCCGGCCCGTACGGTGGTCTCGGCGGTGTCGGTGCACGACTCCGACCGGCCCGAGAACGTCGCCTGGATGCACGGCGCCCTCACCGGCGCGGACTCGGTCGACACCCTCAACGCCAGCCTGGCGGGCTCGCACCCCTACCCGGCGTTCATGCGCTTCGGGCTGCCGGGCGCGCCGCAGGAGACGCCGGCGCCACCCGCTCCCTCGGACCACCGTCCCAACCCGCTGCTGTTGACCACGGGCGCCCGGCTCACCGCCTACCTCGCCTCGGACCTGCTGCCGCACCACCACGGGCTGCGGCCCCGGCTGACCAAACTGGCCCGGAAGGTCGACCTCTGGGTGGCCAGGCCCACGCACCTCGCCGACCAGTCGCCCGAGCAGATCGAGGCCTCCCTCACGGCGGACCTGCAGTCCCTCGACCACGTGATCGCCGAGCAGGTCGCGGCCGATCCCGAGACCGAGCTGATGAACTACCCGGCGTACTTCGGCGACCGCAGCAGCCTGGACCCGGACGTCCGGGAGGTCACCTGCCACTGCGGCCGCCCCGCACAGGAGTTCACCCGGCGGGGACTGCTCCCGCACGTCCTGGACACCACCTGCGCCGTCTGCATGCGGTGCGGCGACGTCACCTTCCGGATCCCCGACGCGCCCGCGCTGCTCGCCCACGCCGCGGACGAGGTCGCGCAGGGCGGGGTGCTGGAGGTGCGGGCCACGGTCACCGCGGCCCGTACCGGGCCGGTCCGGCTGGGCCTCTTCGTCCCGACCTACCTGCGCGAGGACACGACCGTGGAGCCCGCCACCACCAGGATCCGGCTCACCGGCGGGCGGGCCGAGGACGTCGCGTTCCGTGTGCACTTCGCCCCCGGGACCGCCCCGCAGGCCTACTACTTCACCGTGTTCGCCGTACAGGACCTGGCCGTCTCCACGGCCCGGCGGCACTTCGGCGTCCTTCCCCGGACCGTCTGACCGACCCCCACACCCCACGAGGAGAAGAGCATGCAGAGCCAGGACGTAGCCGAGGCGGGCACCGCG
Organism: Streptomyces sp. NPDC093801; assembly: GCF_040701585.1. Lineage (NCBI taxonomy): Bacteria > Bacillati > Actinomycetota > Actinomycetes > Kitasatosporales > Streptomycetaceae > Streptomyces > Streptomyces sp. NPDC093801. The sequence goes on from NZ_JBFBDP010000019.1 coordinate 96,532, forward strand.
CCCGCGGACGGGCCGGCGATCGAACTGATCGAGCAGAACGGCGAAGTGACCCTCAGCATCGGCGGCGAGCAGGCCATGCAGGCCTGGGAGCGGGACCTGATGTGGGCCAGCGCCGACATGCTGTGCGAGTACGGAAAGGACTTCTACGAGGTCGGGCTCGGTCTCGGCCTGTCCGCGCTGCGCATCGCCGGCAACCCCGCGACCCGCAGCCACACGGTGCTGGAACTCTTCGACGAGGTCGAGGACCTGTTCCGGGCCCGGCACCCTCACGTACCCGACAACCTCACGATCGAGCGCGGCGACTTCTTCGAGCGGATCTTCGAACTGCCGTCGGAGAGCATCGACGGGATGTTCTTCGACCCCGCCCTCGACATGGAGGTCTGGACGGACGCCGATCTGTGGGCCCAGGCCATGCCGGAGGTCGTCCGGGTGCTGCGCCCCGGCGGCGTCTTCATCCCGTTCTTCAGCACCAAGCCGGAGCTGCGCTGGCAGTACCTCCCGCACTTCCGCCGGATCCGGGTCGAGCGGCACCCCTTCGCCGCGTACGACACCACCGAGTACACGCACGGCGGCACCACCGGCGACGCGTTCATCCAGTGCTTCCTCAAGGACTGATCCGCTCCGCCCTTCAGCCGCCCCGACCGCACCAGCGCTCATCCCGGAGGTACCTCCCATGGCCATCACCCCGCCGCTCGACCCCCCTGCCCCCCTCGGCTCCCCCTCTTCGCCCGGCATCCGCCCCGACCTGGGCATCCGCTCGGTCTTCCTCGCCGGTCCGTTCATCCAGCTCCTGGACCCCGAGACCGGGGAGATGCCGGCCGGTGCCCGGGCCCCGTTCGACGTCCTGATCAAGCACTTCGAGGCGCAGGGGCTGTCCGTGCACAACGCCCACCGCCGCGAGGCGTGGGGGGCGGAGCTGATGCGGCCGGAACAGTGCACCAAGCTCGACCAGGACGAGATCCGCAAGGCGGACGTGTTCGTGGCCCTGCCGGGCCACCCGGCCTCCCCGGGCACCCACATCGAGATCGGGTGGGCCAGTGCCTTCGGCAAGCCGATCGTCCTGCTGCTGGAGCGCGACCGGGAGTACACCTTCCTGGTGCAGGGCCTGCACACGGTCGCGTCGGTGGAGTACGTGGTCCACACGGACATCGCCGCCTGCCTGCCCGCCGTCGACCGGGCGGTGGACCTGGCGGTCCTGCGGCAGCGGGAGGGCGGCGGCGGCCGTCGCTGAGCACGGCCGGGCGGACGCGCCCGAGGGGCCGGCCCTCCTCCCGCCCACCCCGGCCGCCCACCGGGTGGGACCTGCACGCCCGTCCCCGGACCGGTGGGCCCCGCCGCCGGGGGCGGGCGGCCGGAGCGGGGGGGGGAGGACCCGCCGCACACGGCGTGAGAACCGGACCACGCAGCCCCCGCCCGGGGGCCGGTCGGCCCTACTCCCCGCCGGGCGCGCACAGCCAGTCTGGGAGCACGGAATCCAGGGGTTGGAGGAATCATGCACCACCTGCGCAGCGTCAACGACGTCATGACGCACGCCGTCGTCTCGGTCGACGGCACGGCGCCGGTCCACGACATCGTCGAGACCATGCGGCGGTGGGGCTTCAGCTCCCTGCCCGTCCTGTCGGCCGGGGGCAGGGTCGCCGGTGTGGTCTCCGAAGCCGATCTCCTGGCCAAGGCGGAGGGCACCGACGCCTCCCACAGCGTGACCGCCGGGCAGCTGATGACCGTTCCGCCCGTGACCGTGCCCCGGCAGGCCACGATCGCCGCAGCCGCCCGCCTCATGGCGCAAGGACACTTCAAGCGGCTGCCGGTGGTCGATGACGACGGCAGGCTCGTGGGCGTCGTCAGCCGCGGCGACCTCCTGAAGATCTACCTGCGCCCCGACGCGGACATCGCCGAGGAGCTGCGGGACCTGATCACCACTCGGCTGGTCCCCTCCGGAACTGCCGACGTGCACGCGCACGTCGACCACGGCGTCGTACGGATGGAGGGCGAGGTGGCCGATCCGGCGCTGGCCGACGTGCTCGTGCGCGTCGCGCGTACCGTTCCGGGGGTCGTGGACGTCACGTCCACGCTCCACGCGCGGGTGCCGGCCTGACGGCGGCCCGTTTCAGGGCCGGCCGTCGCCGTCGCCCCCGGGCGCAGACGGCCGGTCCGCCCGCCTCGGCGACGGGCGGACCGCTGCCGACGGTCGTGCCTCTCAGGCGGCCGTGGCCAGTTCGCTGCTGATGTGGTGGGCCCAGGTCTGGATCCGTTCCGAGTTGCGGAAGTCCCCGCCCTTGCCGTGCCGGACCAGTGCCTTGGCGATGATTCCCGGGGTGTGGTCGGTGATGCTGCCTCCGAAGGTGACGTGCTCCCGGGCGCCGAGCCGTTCCATCTGCCGGGCCACCGCCGGCACCGGCGGGATCTCGTGCCGTTCGGCGGAGCTGTCGACCGGGCCGCTGCTGAACAGGAAGACCGGCCGGTGCCTGAGGTACTGCTCATTGCGTTCCGCGCAGTGCAGGGCCTTGCCGCTCCAGCGGCCGGCGTACAGGGCCCCGCCCAGGACGACCGCGTCGAAGCCCCGGACGTCGTCCACGTCGTCCGCCGGGAGCACCACGGCGTCGAGGCCGTCCTCGCGGAGGGCCCGTCCGATCTCCGAGGCGATCCCGGCGGTGGCGCCGTGCCGGCTGCCGTAGGCGACGAGGACCCTTTTGGCGGTCATGCCCGCTCTCCCGTCTGCGAGGTCCGGGCACGCCTGACGGGAATGCTGCGGCGGCCGGCGGGCGGTTCGGTCTCCATCGGGACGCGGACCGTGAGGATGCCGTCCTCGTAGGAGGCGTCGACTCCTTCGGTGGGGATCGGTCCGGGCAGCCGGACGCTGCGGAGGAAGGATCCGTAGCGGAACTCCGAGTGGTCCTTGGCCTCCGTGCTCTCGGTGTGCTCGGCGCCGACGGTGAGGGTGTCGCCGTCGATGGTGATCTCGACGTCCTTCTCGGGGTCCAGCCCGGGCATTTCGGCACGGAGCGTGTACGTGCCGTCGCTGCTGGTCACCTCGATCGGGATGGGGTGGGTGCCGAGGGTCGGCCGCCACATCGGGAAGCGCGGGAAGTCCGATCCGAGCCAGTCGGAGAGGTCGGGGAAGAGGCTGCGCCTCCGCTCCATCTGTGTGTCTGCCATGGGGTGCTCCCGGGTCTCCGACGCCGTGCGACGGCGCCTCCGTGCGGTTTCCGTCACCACTGTCGGCCCGTCGGCCCACGGTCCGCTTGGGCCTGTCGGGGCAGTGCCAGGACCATTCGGCCCCGGGTCGGGCCGTGCACGGCCCGACCCACGGGGTGGGGCGCCGGCCGAGGCGTCGCGTGGAGCTCCGCCGCGGCGTCGAGCACACTGGTGGAGGGGAGGCGACGGGGCCATCGGGCCCACGCCCGGAAGCCGCGGGCACGCGAAGACCGGAGATGGATTCGAGTCAGGAGGCCGCCGATGAGCACCCCGTCCCCCACCCGCATCGCCGCAGCACTGCCGGCCGACGCCCGCACGCGGCTGATGGAGACGGCCCGGGAGGTGAACTTCGCCGAGGGGACCCGTCTCTTCCGCGAGGGCGGCCACGCCGACAGGTTCTGGATCGTCCGGTCCGGGACCGTGACGCTGGACGTCCACGTTCCCGGTCGGCGCGCAGCGGTCGTGGAGCGTCTGGGCGCCGGCCAGCTCGTCGGCTGCTCGTGGCTGTTCAAGCCCTACACCTGGCACCTGGGCGCCGAAGCGATGACCCCCGTGCGCGCGTACGAGTTCGATGCCGAGCGCGTGCGGACGCTGATGGACGCCGACACCGCATTCGGCTCCGCCATCGGCCAGTGGGTCGCCCAGGTCCTCGCCCACCGCCTGCAGGCGACCAGGGTCCGCCTGCTCGACCTGTACGCCCCTTACGGAAGCGGCAGCTCCCTGTAGCCGGTCCTCGGCGGCGGGCTACTCGTCCGCCTCCTCGTGCAGATGCCGGACGTGGGCGTCCGGGCCGGGGAAGAACACCGACGTGCGGCCGGTGTCGGACCAGCGCACGTCGTAGGGCGGGGTGCCGTCGGCGTGGTGCAGGGCGATGACCTCCCCGTCCCGGCCGGGCCGGCCCACGGTGGGACCGCCCACGACGATCTGATCGCCGACCTCGGCGTGGATGCCTGACCCGTGTTCCGGTGCAAAGGCCTTCATGACCTCGCCTTTCCGTGGAATGCGCCCCGCAGGAGCCGGGCGGCGACGAATGCGCAGAGTGCGGCCGCCGCGGCGAGCCCCATGCCGGTCGGGCCGACGGGCTCGGTGTCCAGCAGCGATCGCAGCGAGGGGACGTACAGGGCCGCCAGCGCCAGGACGGCGGATCCGGCCACGGCCGCGGGCAGGAAGAGGTTCTCCCTGGTCATCAGCCGGGCCCTCAGTCCCAGGGCGACGCCCAGCTGGGCCGCGAGCAGGGCCAGGAAGAGCACGCTCTGCCAGGGCAGGCCGACGGTGCGGGCGGCGGCTGCGGCCAGCAGGCTGACCGCCGTCACGGCGGATGCCAGAACCAGGAGGCGCTGCCAGACACCTGCGGCGAGGATGTGCTGGCCGGGCGGCCGGGGCGGCCGCCGCATGGCGTGCGGCGCGACGGGCTCGGCGCCCATGGCCACGCCGGTGAGGCCATGGGTGAGGAGGTTGATCCACAGGATCTGCCCGGCACGCAGGGGCAAGGGCAGGCCGAGCAGCGGGCCGAGCAGCATCACGAGGATCTCGGCGGCTCCGCCGGCCATGGCGTAGACGAGGAAGCGCCGGATGTTGTCGTACACCCGGCGGCCTTCCTCGACGGCCGTGACCACGGTGGCGAGCTCGTCGTCGGTGAGGACGAGGTCGGCGGCCTGGCGGGCCACCTCCGTGCCCCGGGCCCCCATGGCGACACCGATGTCGGCCTGGCGGAGGGCGGGGCCGTCGTTGACTCCGTCGCCGGTCATGGCGGTGACGGCGCCGCGGGCCCGCCAGGCGTGGACGATGTCCAGCTTCTGTTGCGGGTCGGTGCGGGCGAAGACCCTGATGCCGGTCAGGTCGGTGTCCGGCGCGGCGGCCAGCTCGGGGCCGGTGAGGACCTCGCCCGGCTGCCCGTCCTGGACGAGGCCGGTGCGTTCGGCGATCGCGCGCGCCGTCGCGGGGTGGTCGCCGGTGATCAGGACGGAGGTGATGCCCGCATCCCGGCAGGCCGCCAGGGTCGCGGCGGCAGCGGCTTTCGGCGGGTCGCTGAGGGCGATCAGCCCGAGCAGCCGCAGGCCCCGCTCGGCCTCGACGGCCGGCTGGTCCCACACGAGCCGCTCCGTGCCCGCGACCGCCAGCACGCGGAACCCGTGGGCGGCCAGGCCGGCGGCCTCCGCGCGGGCCCGGTCCAGCAGCTCGGGCGGGTCGGCCAGCACGCCGGGCGTGAGGACCGCCTCGGGAGCTCCCTTGAGGCACACCAGCACGTTCCCGTCGGGCAGGTGGTGCAGTGTGGTCATCCGTTTGCGCAGGCTGTCGAAGGGCGCTTCCGCGATCCTCGGGCAGGCCTGGTGGAGCTCGGCCGGGCCGGGGCAGCCCGCTTTCGCAGCGGCTGCCAGCAGGGCGGCCTCCATGGGGTCGCCGATGGCGCTCCAGGCGTCCGATCCGCCTCCGGGGGGCTTGAGGCTCGCGTCGTTGCACAGGGCCGCCGTGGTGAGCAGCTCCCGCAGCGGGCGGAGCTCCTCGGGCGTCGGCGTGCGCCCCGCGCGTGTCAGCTCGCCGTCCGGTGCGTATCCGCTGCCCGACACGTCGGCGCCGCCGGAGGGCGTCCACAGGTGCTGGACGACCATGCGGCCCTCGGTGAGGGTGCCCGTCTTGTCCGTGGCCAGCACGCTCACCGACCCGAGGGTCTCGACGGCCGGCAGGCGGCGGACGAGAGCGCCGCGCGCCGCCATGCGGCGGGCTCCGAGGGCGAGGGCGAGGGTGACCACGGCCGGCAGGGATTCGGGGACGGCCGCGACGGCCAGGCTGATGGCCGTGACGGCCATCGTGCCCGGCGCCAGGTCCCGCAGCAGGCCGAGGGCGAAGACCAGCGCGCACAGGGCGATGGTGACCAGGGCGAGGACGCGTCCCAGGGACGCGAGCCGGCGCTGGAGCGGGGTCGGTTCGTGGCCGCCGTCCAGGAGTGCGGCGATGCGGCCGAGGGCGCTCGCCGGGCCGGTGGCCGTGGCGGTGGCGGTGCCGCGGCCGCGTACGACGACGGTTCCGGCGGACACCGTCCCGCCCGCGGTCTTGTCGACCGGTTCCGACTCGCCGGTGAGCATCGTTTCGTCCATCAGGAGCGCGGACGCCTCGGTGAGATCGGCGTCCGCGGCGACGATGTCCCCCTCCCCCAGCAGCAGGGTGTCCCCCGGGACCACCAGGGCGGCGGCCACCACGTACGGGGCTCCGTCGCGCAGCACCCGGGCGTGGGGGGCCGAGAGCGCGGAGAGCGCGGCGACGGCGCGATCGGCCCTCACCTCCTGGACGACGCCCACGGTGGTGTTGACGACGATCACCAGTCCTATGACGACGGCGTCCGGGTGGTCGCCGATGGCGACGGTGAGCGCGGCGGCACCGAGCAGCACCATGATCAACGGGTCTCGGAGCTGGGCGAGGACCCGGTGGTACAGGGGCGTCGGCGGGGGCTGCGGCACCTCGTTGCGGCCGTAGCGGACCAGCCTGCGCTCGGCCTCGGCCCGGGCCAGCCCCGAGGGGTCCGGGCCCTGCGGCGCTCGGACGGGCTGTGCGTCGATCGCGGGGCGGGTCATGTCGGCCTCATCGCTCCGGGACGGTGATCAAGCGGGCGATGACCTCGGCGGGGAGGCCTTCCCGCAGATCGGTGGCCACGGCCGGCTCCGGACGGCGTTCCCGGATCCGGTCGCCGGCCTGGTCGGGCCCCTCCGCGACCACCCGTCGCGGATCCGTCCGCCCCGGGGTGCCGTCGGCGTGGTGGGCGTCGTTCCCGGGCGGCACGGTGAGCACCGGACGGACCGGAAGGTGGCGCGAGCGGGCTTCGTCGGCGGCCCGGGCCGGAGGCGGTCGCCACTCCCGTTCCGGGTCGATACGCCCGCGGGCGACACGGGCGCGTTCCCACCGGCCGGTCACGAGCCGCTCCCGAAGTCGGCCCCCACCCGTGGGAGGAGGAGGACCGGGCAGTGGGCGTGGTGCAGCACGCGGTGCGGGACGCGGCCCAGGCTGCGGCCGATTCCCAGCGGGGTGAGCGCCCTGCGCCCGCCCATGACGAGCAGGTCGGCGCGGCGGGACGCCTCGACGAGGACGCCCGCCACGGAGACGCCCTTCTCCGCGTCGCTCTCGACCGGCAGCTCGGGGAACTCCGCGTGGACCGCGTCCGTGACGGCTTCCAGGACCGCCGCGTGCTCCCCGGCGATCGCGTCGACGTCGTCGAGCATGGGCACCACGCTGCCGACGGACCGGAGGATGTTCCACACGTGCACCAGCCGCAGCGACGCCTTGCCCAGCTCGGCCTCCCGCGCCGCGTACCGGGCGCACGCGAGGTCGTGCTCGTCACGGACGGCGACGAGGACGCTGCCCCGCTCACCCGTCCCGTCGACGCCGCGGACCACGATGACGGGAGTCCTCGCGCCGGCTGCCGTGTCGAGGCCGACGGAGCCCAGCATGAGCGAGTCGAAGCCGCCCAGGCCCCGGCTGCCCACCACGATCGTGCCGTGCAGGCCGCCGGCCCGGTACAGGCTCGTGACGGCGTCCGCGCGGCTGAACTCGGTGGTCACCAGCAGACCGGGATACGCGGCAGCGACGGCCTTCGCCGTGTCGTCCAGGAGCACGCGGCCGGCCGCACGGACCTTTTCGACGCTCTCCGCGGACAGGTACAAGGCCCTGGCGTCCGTGTCGGCACCGTAGACGAGGCGCAGGGGGCGGCTGCGGCGTACGGCCTCCCCGGCGGCCCAGAGGGCAGCGAGGCGGGCCGGCTCCGATCCGTCCACACCGACGATGACCGAGCTGGTGTCCGGGGTACGGATGGTGCTTTCCACGATTGCTCCCGACAGCGGGGCCGATGGGGACACCACCCACGCTGACACCGGCGGCGTGGGTGGGAAGAGGGCCGCACGGGACCGCTGCCAGGACCAAAGGTCCCCATCGCGACGGCCCGGCTCCGTCCGGCCGCGGCCGGGTGGCCCTTCCGGTCCCGGGAAGGGGCTGTTCGGCCCTCGATTCCGCCTTCTCCCCGGCGGAGTGTGGGCAGCACACGGACGCACCACTTCGGCCTCCCACGAACAGAGACGCAGGAGGGCTCCATGCAGAACAACCACGTAGCGGTCGGAGTCGACGGCTCCGCCGAGGGCCGGGCGGCCGCCCGTTGGGCGGCGCGGGAGGCCGTCCTGCGGCGGGTGTCCCTGCGGCTCGTCCACGCCGTCGACTGGCCCCTGGACCCGGTCCTCCCCGGCGTGGGCAGGCAGGACGTGGACCGGTGGGCGGACCAGGCCCTGACCGAAACGGCGGAGGAACTGCGCCGGCTCCATCCGCTCCTGGAGATCACGACCCGCTGTCCGCAGGGCCGCCCGGCCGCCGCCCTCGCCGCCGAGGCGGCCGACGCGTCGCTGCTGGTCCTGGGCTCGCGCGGGCTCGGCGGGCTGGTCGGCTTCCTCGTCGGCTCGGTGGCGCTGTCCACCGTGGTCGCCACCGACACCCCCGTCGTCCTCGTCCGCGCCGCCGACGGCCCGGACGACACCGCCGGCGGCGGTACGGCCGCCGAGGTGGTCGTCGGCGTCGACATCCGCGAGGCCGGCGACCGGATGCTCGCCTTCGCCTTCGAAGAGGCGCAACGGCGCGGATGCCCGCTGCGGGCCGTGCACGGATGGAAGATGCCCCCCGCCTACGCCTACGTCCCCTTCTTCGACCCGGACAACGAGCGGGACATCGGCCGGAGCGTCACCCGCATGGTCGACGACATGCTGCTGCCCTGGCGGCACAAGTTCCCGGACGTGAACGCCACCACCAGCGTGTTCACGGGATCCGCCGGCGAGCGGCTCGTGCGGGCCTCCCGGGGAGCGGGGCTGGTCGTGGTCGGCCGCCACCTGCGCCGCTCCCCGCTCGGCGTGCACCTCGGGCCCGTCGCCCACGCGGTACTGCACCACGCGGCAGCGCCCGTGGCGGTCGTCGCCCACGCCTGAGGCACCCGCCCCTTCCGCCGACCCATCGCAGAGGACAGGCCATGGAACACCTGCGCACCGTCGACGACGTCATGACCCATGCCGTGATCTCCGTCGACCACGACACCGCGTTCAAGGACCTGGTGGAAACAATGCGGATGTGGAACGTCAGCGCCCTTCCCGTCCTGTCCGGTGAGGGAAGGGTGACCGGCGTCGTGTCGGAAGCCGACCTGCTGCTCAACGGGACGGACCCCGACCCCGACCGCGCGACCACCGCAGAGCGGCTGATGACGCACCCGGCCGTGACGGTGACGAAGGACGCCACGCTCGAGGCCGCGGCACGCCTGATGGCGCGCCGCCACCTCAAGCGCCTGCCCGTGGTCGACGGCGACGGCCACCTCACCGGCGTCGTCAGCCGCGGCGACCTGCTGAAGGTCTACCTCCGGCCCGACGCCGACATCGGGGCCGAGATCCGTGAACTGATCACGGGCCGGCTCACCCCCAGCGGTTCGGCAGAGGTCCACGTCCACGTCGCGGGCGGCGTCGCCTACCTGTACGGCACCCTGCCCGATCCCACGCTGGAAGACGTGGTGGTGCGCGCCGCCGGGACCGTACCGGGAGTCGTGGACGTCAAGGCCGACTTCACGGTCACCGCACCGGTGTGAGGAGAGGACCCCCGGCCGGTCCTGGGGGCCGGTCTCCCGTCAGAGGAGGAAGATCCATGTCGAACAAGATCGTCGCAGGCCTGGACGGATCGGGCGCAGACGCCGCTTCGGCCGACTGGGCGGCCGAGGAGGCCGAACTGCGCGGAGCCGCGCTCGACCTCCTCCACGTGGAGGACTGGCCGGAGTACGCGCCCTTCGCCGTACCGCTGCCCGAGGTCCGCAGGCAGTGGACCGACGACCTCCTGGCCGGCACCCGCAAACGCCTGGAGCACGCACACCCCGCCCTGGCCGTCCGCACGCACCGGATCGACGGGCGCCCGGTGTCCGACGGCCTCGCGGAAGCCGCCGCGGACGCGGACCTCCTCGTTCTCGGATCACGCAGGCTCGGCGCCGTCGCGGGGTTCCTCGTCGGCTCGACCGGCTCCGACACCCTTCCCCGGACCGAGACACCCGTCGTGCTCGTCCGCACGGACCCGGACACCGGCGGCACGGCCGGGCGGGGCGGCGACGGCGGGCCGGTGGTGCTCGCAGTGGACCTCCGCAGCACCTGCGATCGGCTGATCGCCTTCGCCTGCGAGGAAGCCCACCGGCGGTCCTGCCCGCTGGTCGTCGTCCACGGCTGGTCACCACCGCCCGTGCTCGCCTACGCTCCCGCCCTCGACCCCGGCGTCGGGCAGGAGATCGCCGACGGGCTGGAGGCGGGCCTGCGGGACCTGCTGAGTCCCTGGCGGCTGAAGTACCCCCGGCTCGCCGTGGACTCACGCGCCGTCATCGGGCAGCCGGCCGTCCAGATCCTGGAGGCCGCGCAGGGGGCGGCACTGGTCGTCGTCGGCCGCCGCATCCGCCGCGCGGCGCTCGGCGCCCACATCGGCCCCATCACCCATGCCGTGATGCACCACGCCACCTGCCCGGTCGCCGTCGTCGCACACGACTGAGGACGCACGGGGCAGGTCATTCCGCCGCGGTGGCCCACGGCGCGCTCCTGCCTTGCGGGCGGCCGCCGGCTTCCTCCACGTCGCCGAAGGCGAGGCGCTTCAGCTGCGCGCCGAGGTCTTCCATGGCCCGGGCCGCGGCGAGCTCGTCACCGATCTCCGGTACGTCCGCGTCGGTGGGGTTGCAGCGCGCGGTTCCGTGGCCGGTGAGCTTCGTGGTGCCGGTGTCCAGTTCGACGCGGACGTTGGTCGTCCGGTCTTCCTCGAACAAGTAGACGCGGGTCTTCCATTCGCCGGTGTGCGACATGGTGTTTCCTCCGGTGGTGTCAGGAGCGGTTCCGGTGGCGGCGGGCCCAGCGGCGGGCCTCGTCGGTCCCCCAGACCAGCGGTGGGAAGGCCGCGATGAGGAGGACGACGTCCAGGGGCAGGGCCGCGGTGCCGAAGAGGTGCTGGAGCGGGGGCGCGTAGACGAGTGCCGCGGTGAAGGCGAGTTCGAAGGCGATGCCGGCGAGGAGCAGGGGGTTGGTGAGGAAGCCGATGTCGCGCAGGGCGGCGTGGTCGGTGCGTGCGGCGATGGCGGTGCCGACCTGGCAGGTGACGATCCCGGCGAAGGTGGCGGTGGTGGCGGTGAGGTAGGCGTGGTGGAGCGGGGTGCCGGGGCCGGTGGGGTCGCCGGGCTGCCATCCGGCGCGTTGCAGGACGTAGAAGAAGGCGGTCATGACCAGGGCCGCGGAGACGGTGCCCAGCCAGCCCCAGCTGCGGACCAGCATGTCTTTGCTGATCACTCCCTGGGTGCCGGGGCGGGGCGGCCGGGACATGACGCCCGGTTCGGCCCGCTCGCGGCCGAGGGCGAGTGCGGGGAGGGTCTCGGTGCCGAGGTCGATGGCGAGGATCTGGAGCACGGTCAGCGGCAGTGGCACCGCGCCGGCGGAGAGGGCGAACACGAGGAAGGGAACCACCTCGGGGGTGAGGTGGGCGAAGATGTAGACGATGAACTTGCGGACGTTGTCGTAGACCCGGCGTCCGGATTCGATCGCCGTGACGATGGTGGCGAAGTTGTCGTCCGTGAGGACCATGGTGGAGGCCTCGCGGGCCACGTCCGTGCCCGACTTCCCCATGGCCACGCCGATGTGGGCGCGGTGCAGGGCGGGGGCGTCGTTCACCCCGTCGCCCGTCATGGCCACGATCTGCCCGTGCGCCCGCAGGGCGTCGGCCACCTTCAGCTTCGTCTCGGGCGAGGACCGCGCGAAGACGATCTCGGTGTCGCCCTGGCGCAGGAGGTGGTCGAGGTCGTGGTCGGCGACCGCCTCGGACTGGGCGATCACCGTCAGCCCGGCCGCGCCGATGCCCACGGACCGGGCCACCGCGGCGGCCGTGGCACCGTTGTCGCCGGTGACGATGTGCACGGTGAGCCCCGCCTCGTGACAGCGTTCGACCGCGGCGGCGACCTCGGGGCGCGGCGGATCGTAGAGACCGACCAGCCCGAGCAGGTGCAGGTCCCGTTCGGCCTGCTGACGCCGCACCGGGGGTTCGGCACCGTCGGGCAGGTCGCGCACGGCGACGGCCAGCACCCGCATGCCGTCGCCCGCCAGCGCGTCGGCCGCCGCCTGCGCCTCGCGGGCCGGCTCCCCGTCCGCCAACAGGGTCAGGACGGCCTCCGGTGCTCCCTTGACGATGACGCGGAGGCGGTCGTGGTCCGTCGGCTGGACCACGGACATCAGGCGCAGGCGGGGATCGAAGCGGAAACAGGCCCGGCGGCCGGCGTCGCGGGCCGCCGGGTCGACGGGCACGGCCCGCTCCGCGGCCCCCTCGACCAGGGCGATCTCGGTCGGATCCCCGTGCAGCCGGCCGTCGGTCTCACGGGTGACGGTGGTGCACAGGGCGGCCGCCCGGATCAGACCGGCGCTCCGGGTCCCGGCCCCGGTGCGGTCCTCGGGCGTCCAGAAGCCGTGCAGGCGCATCTCGTTGCGCGTGAGCGTGCCGGTCTTGTCGGTACAGATGACGTTGGTGGAACCGAGGGTCTCCACGGCGCTCAGCCGCTTGATCACCGCTCCCTGCCGGGCCAGCACCCGGACTCCGACCGCGAGGGCGAGGGTGATCGTGGGCAGCAGCCCTTCGGGAACGTTGGCGACGAGCAGGCCGATCGCGAACATCAGCGAATCGGTCACCGGCAGGCCCACCGCCACACCGGTCACCAGGAACACGGCCCCCATGACGACGGCGACCGCCGCGATCAGCCAGGCGACCCTCTTGACCTGCTTCTCCAACGGGCTGGGCTCGCGCCGGGTCCGCTGGCTGAGGGCCGCGATCCGGCCCAGCTCCGTGTGGTCGCCGGTGGCGAAGACGATGGCCTGCGCCTGTCCTTCCGTGGCGCTGGTGCCGCTGAACACCAGGTTCGGCTCCTGGAGGACCGGCACCGCCTGCAGACCGGGGCCGGCCAGGCGCTCGACCGGGGTGGACTCTCCCGTGAGCATGGACAGGTCGGCCTCGATGCCGCCTTCCGTCAGACGGGCGTCCGCGGGGATCCGGTCGCCCTCCTCCAGGACGACGAGGTCGCCGGGGACCAGATCACGGGCGGGGACGTGCTGCGGCTGCCCGTCACGGATCACCCGGGCCCGTGCCGGAAGGTAGTGGGCCAGGGTTTCGACGGCCTTCTCGGCCTGCCGTTCCTGGACGAGGGCGAAGCCCGCGTTGACGAGGACGACCGCGACGATCGCCCAGCCGAGCACGTCGATGGCCGCGATGAAGGCGAGGGCCGCCGCCGCCCACAGGAGCAGTGCCAGGGGGTGGACGAGCTGCCGCAGGAGCTCCCGCAGGACGCTCGGCCGGGCCGTGCGTCGGACCTCGTTGGGCCCGTAGACCGCCAGACGCCGTTCCGCCTCCCGGCTCGACAGGCCCAGCGGTCCGGTGTGCAGTTCACGGCGGAGCAGCGGCAGGGGTTCGAGCGGATCCGGGGTGGCGTCCGGCCTGAGGTCCGGGTCCACGGCGCTGTCAGCCATCGTCGGCTCCCCGACCGGGCCGCAGGCGCCCGGACCACAGGGGCTCGACGCCCTCCCACTCGGTCTCCCAGGCGCGGGAACTGCGTGCGTCGACGATCCGGAGCCCGAAGCGGACGAAGGCGCCCGAGGCCAGCAGGATCCCGGCGAGCGCCCCCGTTCCCAGGCCGAAGGCGGCCAGCCCCACGTCGACCGCGCCGGGCGGCGCGTCGGCCGCGGTGCCCGCGTCGTCGACCCAGGCGCGGACCGTGTCCCCCTCACGCGTGCCCACGGGGACGGGGAGGGTGCCCGTGTGCGCGCGGTCGACGGGATAGTGCCACGTGGCGGGGGCGACGGTGACCGGCGTACCGCCCGGCCCGTCCCCGGCCCGGTAGGTGGTGCGGCCGACCGTGACGGCCCGGACGTCGTGCCGATGCCGGGCGACCGACTGGGCGGCGCGGCTTCCGTCGGTCCAGGCTGCCCGTCCGACGGCGAGGCCGCAGAACACGGCGACGAGGCAGGCCAGGGCGAAGGCGACGTGCAGACGGGTGCGGGTGCGGTCGGCCCTCCGCCGGAGCGGGTTGCTCCCCGGTCCCGACGTCCGGTCGTCCATGACGCGCCTCCGCACTGCGTACGTGCCGGCCCGGCCACCCGGTTCGGGCGGCGGGCTCGGCGACGATGGGGTGGGCCCGGGCCGCCGAGGAGCTGCGTCCGGCGGACGACGGCGGGAACCGAGCCCTTTCCCGTCCTCGTGGGCCGATGTCACTGTCATGCGGCCGACGGCGGTCGCGCATGGGCCGGACGGTTCCCGGCGGGGACCATCCGGTCCCCGCCGCAGCCGCCCGCCTCGGCTGCGGCCACGTGCTGCTTGACGTCGGCGAAGCTGTCGGGGACCACGGAGATCGAGTCGACCTCGACACCGACCAGGAACGCCGCGAACGCGGGGTCGTCACTGGGCCGCTGGCCGCACAGGCCCACGGGGCGTCCGACCGCGTGGGCCCGTGGGACCAGCATCCGGATCAGGCCGGTGACGGCCGGGTCGTTCTCGTCGAAGACGTCGGCGAGCGCTTCGGAGTCCCGGTCGACGCCGAGGGTGAGCTGGGTGAGGTCGTTGCTGCCGATGGAGAAGCCGTCGAAGCGTTCGGCGAAGTCCTGGGCGAGCAGGATGTTGGCCGGGATCTCGGCCATCACGTAGACCTCGAGCCCGTTCCCGCCGCGCCGCAGGCCCTCGCCGGCCATGACGTCGAGGACCTTGTCGGCCTCTTCGAGGGTGCGGCAGAAGGGGATCATGACGATGACGTTGGTCAGGCCCATCTCGTCGCGCACCCGGCGCAGGGCCCGGCATTCGAGGGCGAAGCCCTCGCGGTAGCCGTCGTCGTAGTAGCGGCTGGCGCCCCGCCAGCCGATCATCGGGTTGGCCTCGACCGGCTCGAACGGCCGCCCGCCCAGCAGCTTGGCGTACTCGTTGGTCTTGAAGTCGCTGGTGCGGACGACGACCGGGTCCGGCCACCGGGAGGCGGCGATCCGGGCGATGCCGTACGCGAGGCGGTCCGTGAAGTAGCCGGTGCGGTCGAGGTGGCCCTCGGTGAGCTGGTCGACGGCGCACCGGTCGGCCGCGTCCAGGCGCTCGGGGTGGACCAGCGCCATGGGGTGGACCTTGACCTGGTGGGCGACGATGAACTCCAGGCGGGCCAGTCCCACGCCGTCGGCCGGCAGCCGCCACCAGCGGAACGCCGCCGACGGGTCGGCGAGGTTGAGCATCACCCGGGTACGGGTGGCGGGCAGGGCGGCGAGGTCGGTCTCGGTCTCCTGGTACGGCACCAGGCCCGCGTACACACGGCCGCGGCTGCCCTCGGTGCACGAGACGGTGACGTGCCCGCCGCGCGGCAGGACCCCGGTGGCGTTGCCGGTGCCGACGACGGCGGGGACGCCAAGTTCCCGGCTGACGATCGCCGCGTGCGAGGTGCGGCCCCCGTGGTCGGTGACGATCGCGGCGGCGCGCTTCATGATCGGTTCCCAGTCGGGGTCGGTGATCGAGGTGACCAGCACGGCGCCCGTGGGGAAGCGGTCCAGGTCGACGGGGGTGTCCAGGCGGCACACGGGGCCGGCGCCGATGGCCTCGCCGACCGCGATGCCTTCCGCGAGCGGCTCACCGGGCGTGCCGGTGAGGCGGCAGCGGCGCAGGGTCGTCGACCGCCGGCGGGACTGCACGGTCTCCGGCCGGGCCTGGACGACCGCCAGCTCGCCGGTGATGCCGTCCTTGGCCCACTCCAGGTCCATGGGGCACCCGTAGTGCTCCTCGACGGCCACGGCCCAGGCGGCGAGCTGGCGCGCCTCGGCATCGGTCAGGACGCGGCAGCCGCGCTCCTCGGCGGAGGTGTCGACCGTGTCGGTGAGGCCGCCCTGGGCGTAGACGGCCTTGCGGCGCTTGGCTCCGATGCGCACGTCGATGACGGGGTTCAGGGCCGGGTCCTTCAGGGAGGGCTTGAAGACGGTGTACTCGTCGGGGTCGGTCTGCCCGCTGACGACGGTCTCGCCGAGGCCCCAGGCCGCGCTGATCACGACGACCTCGGGGAAGCCGGTCTCCGGGTCGAGGGTGAAGATCACCCCGGCACCGGCGAGGTCGGAGCGGACCATCGCCTGGACGCCGACGGAGAGGGCCACGCCCAGATGGTCGAAGCCCATGCGCTCGCGGTAGTCGATGGCCCGGTCGGTGTAGAGGGAGGCGAAGCAGCGGTGCACGGCCTCCAGAAGCGGCTCGGCGCCGCGGACGTTCAGGAACGTCTCCTGCTGCCCGGCGAAGCTGGCTTCGGGCAGGTCCTCGGCCGTGGCCGAGCTGCGCACGGCGACTTCCGGTACCGGTCGGCCCAGTTCCCGTCCGAGGGCCTCGTACGCGGAGGTGATCTCGTCCCGCAGGGCCTCCGGCAGCGGCTCGGCCATGATCAGCGAACGGATGGCGGCACCGACGTCCTCGAGCGCGGCGCCGTCGCGGTACCGGTCCAGCTGTGCCGCGATGCGGATGCGCAGCCCGTGCCGGTCGAGCAGTTCCCCGTAGGCCTCGGCGGTGGTGGCGAAGCCGGGCGGTACGGTCACGCCCGCCGACGCCAGCCGGACGGTGAGCTCGCCCAGCGAGGCGTTCTTCCCTCCGACCCGGCCGAGGTCGCCGCGGCCGAGCCGGGTGAAGGGTATGACGCGTCGCATGTCTTCCATGACGGCCTCCGTGGCCTGCCTGACGGCGGGTGCTCAGTAGGGCAGCGGGCGGCCGGACGGCGTGCGCAGGTCCAGGGGAGCGGGCTCTCGGGGCCGCTTCGGCGGGGTCTGCATCCGTATGCGCTGCATGATGGTCACCCTCTCGGGGAAGCGGCGCCGGTGGGGCGCCCTTCCACGGTCATGCCGGTGCCGCTCCGTCCCCAGTGCCGAGGGGACCGGTGGCGCGGGGCCGAACGGTCCGCTCGCGCGTGGGGCCGATCGGCCCCGACACGGCTCACGCCACGGAGACGTCCGGTCGGACGATCGTCACCGGGCACGGGGCGTGGAGCGCCACCTGCTGGCTCACCGAGCCGAGGAGTGCCCGGCGGAAGCCGCCGCGTCCGCGGCTGCCCACGACGAGCATGTCGGCCCCTTCGGCCGCGTCGACGAGGACCTCGACCGGGTGGCCGTGCACCAGGCGCTCGCGCACCAGGCGGCTCCCCGCCTCGCCGAGGACAGTGCGGACCTCGTCGACGAGCAGCTTCTCGGCCTCCTCCTCGTCGAACTCCGCGTCCACCGCCGGAGCCGACCACGACGCTTCACCCGGGATTTCCCAGGCCGTGACCGCTTCCACCGCTGCGCCGACGAGGCCGGCGTAGGCGACCGCCCAGCGCAGCGCCGTGCGGGACGAGGGCGACCCATCGACGCCCACGACGATCCTCGGAGCCTCGTGTTGCGTGTTCATGCTGTTGGCTCCTTCCTGGACATGCCTCCAGCGTGTACGGGACGGGCGGCCGCCGCCATGTGGGGCGCCGGCCCGGGGAGTCACCGCAGGTGACGAACGCTGCGGGGATCGCTGCCGGTCGCTACGCCGGCGGCGGTCACCGTCAGGCTGCGCCCCCGCGCCGCGGCGGCGCGTGGGCCGGTCGGTCCCCGCCGAGGGGACCGGTCGGGTCTCGTGGACGCATCATGGGGGATGCCGCGCGGATCAGATCGTCGGCCGGCTGCGCGGCGCGCCGCCCCCGCACACCACCTACCTCGTCCACGGCGAGGAGACCGCCTCCGCAACCCTGCGGGCCCGCGTCGACCACGAGCTCGGCTGGACGGCCGTGGTGCCCGGGCCCGGGGAGGCCGTCCTGGTCCGCTGATCCGGGCCGCGCCCGCCCGGGCCGGGGGCCGGCATGCGCGTGGCGCCGGGCCGTTCGAGTATGGGGCCCGGGACGGACGTGCGGCCGGCCGTAACCGTCCTGCGCCGTGGCCGCCGGGGCGGTGCCGGCCCGGGAAGGGGGTTCGACGTGGCCGAGACCGCGGTCGGCACGACGGTCGTCGGGCTGGGCAACGACTTCCGCCGGGACGACGGGATCGGGTGGGCCGTGGTCGCCGCGCTCAGGGAGCGGGCGGCCCGGCGCGAGCTGCCACCGGGGACCGTACTGGCGCAGTGCGACGGCGATCCCGGCCGGCTGCTGGAGCTGTGGGCCGGAGCCGGTCCGGTGATCGTGGTCGACGCCTGCTTCCCGCCCTCGGCACGGCCGGGGCGGGCGTACCGCTGGGACAGCGCGGCGGGCGGCGTCCTGCGTCCGACGGGGGCGGCCCGGCACAGCACCCACGCGCTGGGGCTCTCCGAGGCCCTGCGCCTGGGTGCGGCGCTCGGGCGGGGCCCCGATCGTCTGGTCGTGTTCGCGGTGGAGGGAGTGGACCGCTCGGTGGGACCGGGCATGACACCGGCGGTGGCGGCCGCGGTGCCGCGTCTGGTCCGGCGGGTCGAGGCGGAGATCGCACGGCACGCCGCGCCCCCGGACGGCGGCGCCCGTACGGGCCCCGCGGACGGGACTCGCCGGACGGCCTTCGCGGACGGCGGGCCGCCCGCCTGACACCCTGTCCGTACGCAGTCGCACGCCGTGGCGCCCCGGGGCGCGGGCAGGACCCTGCCCTCCCCCGGAGCGCCGGACGCGCCCCGCACGCCCTCCCGGGCCGCAGGGGCCGCGGAGAAGAGGGCAGGACATGGACGACCCCGACGGCCCCGGAGCGGCCCCCGGCGCAGGAACCGAGGCGGTGCTCGGCCCCGACGGGCTGGAGGCGCTGGTACGGGCCTTGAAGCGCCGCGGCCGCACGGTGATCGGCCCCACCGTGCGCGACGGGGCGATCGTCCTCGACGCCCTGGACTCGGCGGCCGCGCTGCCCTGGGGGTGGGGGGTGGAGCTGGAGGCGGGCCGCTACCGGCTCCGTCCGCGCGCCGACGGGGCGGCCTTCTCGCACAGTGCGGGGCCGCAGTCGTGGAAGACGTTCCTGCACCCCGAGCGCGTCCGCCAGTGGTCGGCCGACCGCGGGCCGGACGGCGGGCTGACCGTGCGCGAGGAGGAGCCGCCGGACCTCTCGTACGCGTTCCTCGGCGTGCGGCCCTGCGATCTGCGCGCCATCCGGATCCTGGACCGGGTGCTGACCGGCGGCCGCCACCGGGACCCCGCCTACGCCTCCCGTCGGACGGGCGCCTTCCTGATCGCGGTCGAGTGCACGGAGCCGGGGGCCACCTGCTTCTGCGTCTCGATGGGCACGGGCCCGGCCGTGGACGCCGGGTACGACCTCGCCCTGACCGAGGTGGTGGACGGCGCCGGCCACCGCTTCCTGTGCCGCAGCGGGACGCGGGAGGGGGCCGGGGTGCTCGCGGAGCTCCCGGGCCGGGCCGCCGACGAGGCCACCCGTTCGGCCGCGGCCGACGGGGTGCGGGAGGCGTCGGAGCGGATGGGGCGGTCCCTGCCGGTGGTGGACCTGCGGACGCTGATGCGGGACTCGCTGGACGCGGACCGCTGGGACGACGTCACGGCCCGGTGCCTGAGCTGCGGCAACTGCACCATGGTCTGCCCCACCTGCTTCTGCACCACCACCGAGGACGTCACGGACCTGACCGGCGACCACGCCGAACGCTGGCGCCGCTGGGACTCCTGCTACGACCTGGACTTCTCGCTCCTGCACGGCGGCCCGGTCCGGGCGAGCCCGCGCAGCCGCTACCGCCAGTGGCTCACCCACAAGCTCGGCACCTGGCACGACCAGTTCGACAGCTCGGGCTGCGTGGGGTGCGGGCGGTGCATCGTCTGGTGCCCCACGGGGATCGACCTCACGGAGGAGGTGCGCGCCTTGCACGAGGAGGCCGCGCGCCCGAAGGGCGCGCCGTGACCGCGGCCGCCGGAGGACCCGCCGCCGCGGGGCTGGCCGGTGCCCTGCCCCCGGAGGGGCGCGAGCTGCTCATGGCCCTGGCCCGCCCCGTCACCCTGCCGGGCGGCGCGCGCGTCTTCGAGGAGGGCGGGGAGGCGGACCGGTTCTGGATCGTCCGCTCGGGCGCCGTCGCACTCGACGTACAGGTGCCCGGCCGGGGGCGTGCCGTGGTCGAGACGATCGGCGCGGGCGGGCTGCTCGGCTGGTCCTGGCTGTGCCCGCCCCACCGCTGGCACCTGGGCGCCGAGGCCCTGGAGCCGACCCTCGCCTGGGAGTTCGACGCCGCCGCGGTGCGCGCCCTGTGCGCCGAGCGGCCCGCCCTGGGCCTGGCCCTCGTGACCGTGGTCGCGGGGACGATCGGGGAACGGCTGCGGGCCACCCGGACCCGGCTGCTCGACCTGTACGGGCCGCAGCGCAACGGGCCCGTGCGGTGACGGCCGTACCGCTGCCGTACCGCGTACGGGACCGGCGGGAGGAGACCGGTGACGTGGTCACCCTCACCCTGGAGCCGGTCGCCGGACGCACGGCGCCGTTCGCACCGGGCCGCTTCGCCATGCTGTACGCCTTCGGGGTCGGCGAGATCCCGGTATCCGTGTCCCGGATCCTCGACGGGGGCGCGCTCGCCCACACCGTGCGGGCCGTCGGCGCCGTGTCGCGGGCCCTGTACGGGCTCCGGCCCGGCGCGGTGGTCGGGGTCCGCGGCCCCTTCGGCACCGGCTGGGACGCGGACCGCGCCCGGGGCGGCGACGTGCTCGTCGTCGCGGGCGGCATCGGCCTCGCCCCACTGCGCCCCCTGATCGACACCGTACTGGCCGGGCCGGAGGCGTTCGGGCGGCTCAACGTGCTCGCCGGTGCCCGTACGCCGGCCGACCTGCTGTACCCCGGGGAGTTCCCGGCGTGGCGCCGGCCCTTCGCGGCCGTCACCGTCGACCGGCCCTCCGCCGGCTGGACCGGGAGGGTGGGGGTCGTCACCGCGCTGCTCGACGAGGCCGCGTTCGACCCGGCACGGACGACCGCCTTCGTCTGCGGCCCCGAAGTCATGATCCGCGCCACCGGCCGCGCGCTCGCCCACCGCGGCGTGCGCCAGGACCGGATCCGGGTCTCCCTGGAGCGCACCATGCGCTGCGCCACGGGCCACTGCGGACACTGCCAGCTCGGCCCCCTGCTGCTCTGCCGCGACGGGCCCGTCATCGGCCACGACCAGGCCGAGTCCCTGCTCTCCGTCCGGGAACTGTGACATGACCACCCCCCACACACCACCGCCGCCGCCCGCCCGGCCCCGTCTCGGCGTCTTCAAGTTCGCCTCCTGCGACGGCTGCCAGCTCACCCTCCTCGACTGCGAGGACGAACTGCTCGGCCTCGCCGCCGAACTGGAGGTGGTCCACTTCGCCGAAGCCTCCAGCGGCGCCGGGCCCGGCCCCTACGACCTCGTGCTCGTCGAGGGCTCGGTCAGCACTCCCGAGCACATCGACCGGATCCGGCGCGTCCGATCCGAGGCCCGCCACCTCGTCACCATCGGGGCCTGCGCCACCGCCGGCGGCGTCCAGGCCCTGCGCAACAACGCCGACGTCGGCGCGTACCTCTCCACCGTCTACGCGCGCCCCGACTACATCGCCACCCTCGCCACCTCGACACCCGTCTCCGCCCACGTCCCCGTCGACTTCGAACTGCGCGGCTGCCCCATCGACCGCGGCCAGCTCGTCGAGGTGATCACCGCCTTCCTCGCCGGGCGCAAGCCCGGCATCCCGAACCACAGCGTGTGCTTCGCCTGCAAACGGCGCGGCGCCGTCTGCGTCACCGTCGCCCACGGCACCCCCTGCCTCGGCCCCGCCACCCACGCCGGCTGCGGAGCCCTGTGCCCGGCGTACGGACGGGGCTGCTACGGCTGCTTCGGACCCGCCGACACCACCAACCTCCCGGCACTCGTCCCGCTGCTGCGCCGTGACGGGATGACCGGGGAGGACGTCGGCAGGTTCCTGCACACCTTCAACACCGCCGCGTTCGCGGCGGTCGAGGAGCGGGGACCCGGCACCACGGACCCGGAAGGAGCCGGATGAGCGAGCCGGCCCCCCGCTCCCGGGTCCTGCGCGTCCCCGCCCTCACCCGCGTCGAGGGCGAGACCGCCCTCCACCTGCGGATCCACGGGTCCACCGTCACCGAGACGCGCCTGGCGATCTACGAGCCGCCGCGCTTCTTCGAGGCCTTCCTCCGGGGCCGGACCCACACCGAGCCGCCCGACCTCACCTCGCGCGTCTGCGGGATCTGCCCCGTCGCCTACCAGATGAGCGCCTGCCGGGCGATCGAGGACGCGTGCGGCGTGCACGTCGACGGGCAACTGGCCGCCCTGAGACGCCTGCTGTACTGCGGGGAGTGGATCGAGAGCCAGACCCTGCACGTCCACCTGCTGCACGCCCCGGACTTCCTCGGCCACGACGACGTGATCGGGCTGTCGCGCACCCACCGGGAGCACGTCGAGCGCGGGCTGCGCCTGAAGCAGGCGGGCAACGCGGTCGTCGAACTGCTCGGCGGCCGCGCGATCCACCCCGTCAACGTGCGCCTCGGCGGCTTCCACCGCACCCCCGACCGCTGCGAACTCCGCCCCCTCGCGGAGCGGCTGCGCACCGCCCTCGACGATGCCTGGGACACCGTGCGCTGGGTCGCCGGCTTCGAGTTCCCCGACGCCGAGTGCGACGCCGACCTGTTCGCCCTCGCCGAAGCGGACACCTACGCCATCGAGTCCGGCACCCCCACCGTGCTGAGGTACGACGATCCGCGCACACCGCGCCCCTTCCCCCTGCGGGACTTCTGCGCGCACGTCGCCGAGGAGCAGGTCCCCTGGTCCACGGCCCTCCACTCGCGCCTCGACGGCCGCCGCCACCTCACCGGCCCCCTCGCCCGCTGGGCCGTCAGCGGCCGCCTCCTCTCGCCGACGGCCCTGGAGGCCGCCCGGGAGGCCGGACTGGGCGTGCCCCCGCAGCCGCCGGGGGCGGCGGACGCCGGCGGGGGCTCCGCCTGCCGCAACCCCTACCGCAGCATCCTCGTCCGGGCAGTGGAAGCCTTCTACGCGGTCGAGGAGGCGCTCCGCATCATCGACGCGTACGAGCCCCCGCCGCGCCCGTACGTCGAGGTACCGGCCCGCGCCGGCACCGGGCACGGAGCCACGGAGGCGCCGAGGGGGCTGCTCTACCACCGCTACGTGCTCGACGGCTCCGGCCGCGTCACCGATGCCCGCCTCGTCCCGCCCACCGCCCAGAACCAGGGTGCCATCGAGGAGGACCTGCGCCGGACCGTCCAGGCCGGCCTCGACCGCGGGGAGGACACCGAGGCCGGCCTCACGCACCTGTGCGAGCGGGTGGTCCGCAACCACGACCCTTGCATCTCGTGCGCCGCCCACTTCCTCGACCTGGACATCGAACGGACACCGGGAGCCGGACCGGCCTGACGGCCCGGCCGCGGGACCCGCGACGCCTCCGGGCGTGGGCCGGAAGGGGCAGCGCCCGGGGCCGCTCGGCCCTCCCGGTGCGGCGGACCGTGCAACAGACTGGGCCGTGGACACGACCTGTACGCCCCCGGCGAGGGCAGCCCCCTTGCCCCTTCCGGTGGCCGATCGCCCCAGGAGCCCGTGATGCCCGCCTTCCGGTACACCGTCAGCGACGTCATGTCGCACACCGCGGTCGCCATCGGCCGCAAAGCCTCGTACAAGGAGATCGTCGAGCTGATGCACCAGTGGAAGGTCAGTGCCCTGCCCGTCCTGGAGGGAGAAGGCCGCGTCGTGGGCGTCGTCTCCGAGGCGGACCTCCTTCCCAAGGAGGAGTTCCGCCGCGCCGACCCTCGGCTCCCCGAACAGTTCGACGAAGCGGCGAAGGCGGAGGCGGTGCTGGCCGAGGACCTCATGTCCAGCCCCGCGGTCACCGTCCGGGCGGACGCCGCGCTCGCCGAGGCCGCGCGCATCATGGCGCGCAGGGCCGTCAAGCGACTGCCGGTCGTCGACGACGTCGGCAGGCTCGAAGGCGTCGTCAGCCGCAGCGACCTGCTCAAGGTGTTCCTGCGTCCCGACGAGGAGATCGAGCAGGAGATACGCCAGCTCGTCCTCGGCGAGCTCCCCCTGCCCGCCCACGTCGAGTTCACCGTGCTCGACGGCGTCGTGACGCTGCGGGGGCCGGTCCGGGACCGTGCCCTGGTGCCCCTGCTGGCCCGGGCGATCCGGGCGGTCGAGGGAGTGGTGGAGGTGCGCACCGACGCGGAGCGGGCGGGGGCCGACGCCGCCTGAGGCCCGCGAGCGGGCCCGCGTGTCCGGCACAGCTCCCTCCGAAGGGGTCACCATGGACCACCGCATCACCGTCGGACTGGACGGATCACCCGAAAGCGCCGCTGCCGCCCGCTGGGCCGCCCGGGAGGCCGGGCTGCGCCACGCGCAGCTGCGCCTCGTCCACGCCGGGGAGCGGCCGGCGCCGAGCGTTCCGCAGGCGGCCGGCGCGGTACGGGCCGAGTGGGCCGAAGCCCTCCTGCGGGAGTCCGCCGCCGCCCTGCGCCGCGTCCACCCGGAACTCGACGTCACCACCGGCACGGTCAGCGGCCCGCCGGCGGCCGCACTGGCCGCCGACGCGGCCGGCTCCGACCTGCTGGTCCTGGGATCCCGCGGGCTCGGAACCCTGGCCGGCTTCGCCGTCGGCTCGGTCGCGAACGCCGTGCTCCACTCGACCGAGCGGCCCGTCGTGCTGGTGCGCAGCGCGGAGGACGCGCTCGCGCACCCGAACGGTGGCCACACCGGGCGCGATCTGGTGGTGGGCGTCGACATCAGCCGGCCGTGCGCCCCCGTGCTCGCCTTCGCGTTCGAGGAGGCGTCACGCAGGTCCTGTGGCCTCCACGTCGTCCATGCCTGGACGCCCACACCGCTGTTCGGCGCCGGAACGGCCTACGATCCCCGCATCCGTGCCCAGCTCCACGAGACCATGGCAGGAGACCTGGAGGACGCCCTGGCGCCCTGGCGGAAGGAGTTCCCGGCGGTCACGGTGACCGCCCGGGCCCCGATGGGGCACGCCGCCCAGAAGCTGCTGGACGCGGGTGCGCAGGCCGGTCTGGTCGTCGTCGGCCGCCGGATCCGCCGCCCGCCCCACGGCGCGCGCGTCGGCTCGACCACGCACGCGGTGATCCACCACAGCGTCTCGCCCGTGGCCGTCGTCGCCCATCACTGAGGCCGGTCCGGACGGGCAGGGGTGGGGCACGCGACGACGGCCACCGCCGGGCACCCCGAGACGGCTGCGCCCGGACGGGATCGCTAGCCTGGGGCGATGAAGATCGCCGTCGACGACCTGTCGGGCCCCGAGATCGCCGCGTTCCTGGCCGAGCACGTGCGCGAGATGCGGTCCATCACCCCGCCGGAGAGCAAGCACGCCCTGGACCTGGAGGGCCTGCGCCGGCCCGGCGTCACGTTCTGGACGGTGACGGACGACGGCGGGACCATCGTCGGCTGCGGCGCCCTCAAAGCGCTGGAGGACGACCACGCCGAGGTCAAGTCGATGCGCACCGCGTCCACGCACCAGCGCGCGGGCGTCGCGTCCCTCCTCCTCGACCACCTCATCGGCGAGGCCCGCAGGACGGGGTACGCACGCCTGAGCCTGGAGACCGGCGCCGCCGACTTCTTCGCCCCGGCCCGTGCCCTGTACGCGAAGTTCGGCTTCGAGCCCTGCGCCCCCTTCGCCGACTACGGGCCGGACCCGCTCAGCGTCTTCCTGACCCGCCCCCTCTGACCCCGGGCCCCCGCCGCGGTGCGGGCGGCCGCCTGGCAGGGCCGCCCGGCGCGCGTTTCACTGGAAGGTGGCGTGCGAGCCGCCGACGCAGGACGGCGTACCCCGGGAGGTCCCGTGACCGCGTACGTGCCACCCCGCTTCGACCCCACCCGCGTCCCCCACCTCCTCGGGGCCTTCGCGCCCGTGTCCGAGGAGGTCGACGTCGTGGACCTGGAGGTGACGGGCGAGCTGCCGGACGCCCTGGACGGCGTGTACCTGCGCAACGGCCCCAATCCGCGCTTCACGCCGATCGGCTCGTACCTGTACCCCGTCGACGGCGACGGCATGCTGCACGGCGTGTGGATCTCCGGCGGCCGGGCCCGCTACCGCAACCGCTTCGTCCGCACCCCCGCCCTGGTGGCGGAGGAACGCGCCGGGCGGGCCCTGTGGGGCGGCCTGGAATCGATGATCATGCCGGACGCCGACCAGGTGGGACCGGAGCTCGCCGGGACCTTGCGGGACATGCCCGACATCAACGTGGTCCGGCACGCCGGCCGGCTGCTGGCCCTCGCCGAGTCCGCCTGCCCGTTCCGCGTCGACGGCCGACTGGCGACACTGGGCCGCGAGGACTTCGGCGGGGCGCTGCCCGCGGGCATCACCGCCCACCCGAAGACCGACCCGGTCACGGGCGAGATGGTCGTCTTCTGCTACGGCCTGGAGCCGCCCTACCTGACCTGGTCCGTCATCGACCGCACCGGCACGGTCGGCCGCGGGCCCACCCCCGTCGACGGGGTCGAGCGGCCGATGATGATCCACGACATGGCGCTGACCGCCCGCTACGCCGTCCTCGTCCTGGCCCCGGCCTTCTTCGACCTGGACGCGGCCATGGCGGGTGGTTCCCTCCTGGCCTGGCGTCCCGAGGAGGGCACCCGTGTGGTGCTCATCCCGCGCGACGGCGGGCCGCCGCGCTGGGCGTCCGACGAGGCGTTCTGGGTGTGGCACACGGTGAACGCGTACGACGACGGCCCCGGCGCGGACGCCCCGGTGGTCCTCGACTACGTGCAGTGGAGCCGGCTGACGGTGGGCGGACCGCAGGAGGACGGCGACGCGGTCGGCGGCGGCCTGGTACGGGCCCGGATCGACCCGGTCGCGGGCAGCATGGCCCGCACCCTGCTGGACGACTCCCGGGTGGAGTTCCCGCGCGTCGACGACCGGCGCATCGGCCGGCGCCACCGGTACGCCGCGCTGGCCACCGGGACCGGACGGGTGGACCTGCTGCCGGGCGAATACGACGCCGTGCGCTGGTTCGACGTCGAGCGGGGTGTCGCCCGCGTCTGGCCGGCCGGGAACCTCTCGGTCGGCGAGCCGGTCTTCGCCCCCGGACCGGGCCCGGCGGACGCCCCCGGCTCCGAGGAGCGGGGGTACTGGCTGACCTTCGCCACCGACCGCACCGACGGGTCGAGCTGGTTCCTGGTCGTCCCCGCCGAGGACCCCGCCTCGGGCCCGGTGGCGCGCGTGCGTATCCCCGTCCGCGTGCCGCTCGGACTGCACGGCTGCTGGCTGCCCGCGCAGGAATGAGCCCCCATCAGACCCCGCCGTGCGCCCGCCGTGCCGCTCCGGTTCTTCGGCCTCGACCCCGGCTTCGGTCTGATCCGCGGCAGCGGTTCCCCACCGTCGCCCGTCACCCCGTCGGGTGGGGCGGGTGCAGGCGGTCGCCGAGGAAGGTGAGGATCGCGTCGCGGGCCCGGATCGTGGGGTGGCCCGCCTCGTCGACGAGGTGGGCCGTGACCACGCTGTGCGGCGTGCCGACCAGGTCGGCGAAGAAGGGCGGCGGCGCCGGGTTGGCGGCGGTGTCCGGGAGGACGCGGCCGTCGAAGGCGTCGCCGAGCAGGGCCCGGTAGGCGGCGAAGCGCTGCCCCGTGCACCAGCGGTCGCCCGCGAAGCGGTGGGCGAGGACGGTCAGTCCGTCGCGTTGGAGGCGGTCGCGCACCGCGCGGGCGTCCGCCGGGTCGAGTTCGATACCGCCCGGGTCGTCGAGCGGCAGCGACGGATGGTTGACCACCGGGGCGATCACGGCCGGCTCCAGGGCCATGGCGAGGGCGAAGTTGCCGGTGAAGCACAGGCCGATCGCCCCCACCCCCGGCCCGCCGCACTCCGCGTGGGCCCGGCGCGCCAGGCCGCGCAGCCAGAGCGTCACCGGACTGGTGCCGCCCCCGGCGAAGGCGCGGAACTCCGCGCTGACGCACGCGCGGCGGACGACCTCGCGGCCGCCCTCGACCGTGGGGAAGGCGCCGTCCGTCCCGAAGAGGGAGGGCACGTGGACGGTGAAGCCCGCGTCGCGCACCCACCGCGCGAGCCGCAGCACGTCGGGGCTGATGCCCGGCATCTCGGGCAGCACCACGACCGCGGGCCCGGCCCCGGCCACGTACACCGTCTTCTCCACCCCCTCCACGGCAACGGTCCGGCGGGTGAAGTCGGTGATCGGATCGTCTTCGGTCATGGGGCCAGCCTGACGCGCGACCGGCTGCAGGGTGAGGGGCGGGATCGCCAGGGCCGGGGGTAATCTCGCCACACCCCCGGGAGGGGGCGGGGCGCGGGACGGCAGGGGGTACGGGTGGGGGCGGAAGACGGGCGGCCGGCGGCGGGCGGCGGCGGGCCGGGCGAGCTGCGGGTCGGGGTCCTCGCGTACCCGGGCTGCTTCGCGTCCGAAGTGTTCGGCGTCCCGGACCTGTTGACGATGGCCGGGCACGTCGCCGGGCCGGCCGCGCCCGGCTACCGGGTCACGGTCGTCTCGCCCCGCCGCCGGGTGACGGCCTCGGGCGGCGCGAGCCTGGACGTGCGGCCCCTGCGCGAGGTCGACGTCCTCGTGGTCCCCGGCTTCGAGCTGCCCGCGGGCGCGGACGTCGGCGCCCTGCTCGCCCGGCTCACCCCGGAGACCGGGGCGATCCGGGCCCAGGCCGCCGCCGGCACCGCCGTCGTCTCCCTCTGCGTCGGCGCGTTCCTGCTCGCCGGGGCGGGCCTCCTCGACGGGCGCCGGGCCACCACGTCCTGGCTGCACGCCGGGGAACTGGCCCGGCGCTTCCCCGGAGCCGACGTACGGCCCCAGCACCTGGTCGTCACCGACAGGGGCGTGACGACCACGGCCGCCTTCAGCGCGATGTACGACTTCGCGCTGGACCTGATCCGCCGGCACCACGGCGCCCGGGTGGCCCGGACCACCGCCCGGGTCGCACTCCTCGACGACGCGCGGGCCTCCCAGACCCCGTACGCCGATCCCCGGCTCCTGCCGCAGCCCGGCCGGGAGTTCTCCCAGCGGGTCATGCGGCGGCTCGACCAGAACCTCGCCGAGCGGTACGACCTCGCCGCCCTCGCGGACGCCTTCCAGGTCAGCACCCGCACCCTGCTGCGCCGCTTCGCCGAGGAGACCGGACACAGCCCGCTGGTCCACCTCCAGGCTTCCCGGGTCCGCCGCGCCCGCCATCTGCTGGAGTCCACCGACCGGACCGTCGCCGCGATCGCCGCGGCCGTCGGATACCGGGATCCCGGCACCTTCGCCTCGCTCTTCGCCCGCCACACCGGCCACCGCCCGCACGCCTACCGGACCGCGTTCCGCCGGCGTCGCGTCGACGGGGCGTCCGCCCGGTAGGCGTCGCACTTCCGCTTCGGCGCCGTCCCCGGCGGCGATTGCGTCGGCCGTACGGGGGAGGTCCGGGGAGGGCGTCGGGGGTGCGGGGCCCGTGGGGGCGTCGGAGGGGTCAGGCTGGGCCGGGGGCGGACGGACCTCCCCCAGCGGACGACAAGGGAGCCCCTCGTGGCCCACGCATCCGACCCGCCACCCGGGCAGGCGCACGGTACGCCGCAGGGCGCGGTCGCCGCCGGCACCCGCTCGCGCGTGAGCCTGCGCGTCAACGGGATCCGCCACGAGCTCGACCTGGACCACCGCGTCACGCTCCTCGACGCCCTGCGCGAGCACCTGGACCTGACCGGCGCCAAGAAGGGGTGCGACCACGGGCAGTGCGGGGCCTGCACCGTCCTCGTGGACGGACGGCGGGCCAACAGCTGTCTGCTGCTCGCCGTCACCCTCGACGGCTGCGGGGTCACGACCGTGGAGGGCCTCGCCGGGCCCGACGGCGCCCTCCACCCGCTCCAGCGCGCCTTCATCGAGCACGACGCCTTCCAGTGCGGCTACTGCACCCCCGGCCAGCTCTGCTCCGCCGTCGGCGCCCTGCGCGAAGCCGCCGCCGGCGACCCCTCGCACGTCACCGCCTCCGGTCCCCCCGCAGGACCCGCCGCGCTGACGGCGGAGGAGATCAGGGAACGGCTCAGCGGCAACCTGTGCCGCTGCGGCGCCTATCCGGCGATCGTCCGGGCCGTCGCCGACGCCGCCGCTGACGCCTCGGCCACCATGACCGGCGCGGACGTGATCGCATGAAGCCCTTCGCCTACGTACGCGCCACCAGCCTCCGCGAGGCCGCCGACGCGCACGCCGCGCACCCCGGTGCCCGCTACCTCGGCGGCGGCACCAATCTGGTGGACCTGATGAAACTCGGCGTCGAGACCCCCACTGCCCTCATCGACGTCTCCCGGCTCCCCCTGGACGAGATCACCGCGCTCCCCGGCGGGGGCCTGCGCATCGGTGCCACGGTCCGGGGCAGCGACCTGGCCGCCGACCCCCGGGTGCGCGCCCGCCACCCGCTCCTCGGGCAGGCCCTGCTCGCCGGCGCCTCCGGCCAGCTGCGCAACGTGGCCACCACCGGCGGCAACCTGCTCCAGCGCACCCGCTGCGCCTACTTCCAGGACCCCGCCAAGCCGTGCAACAAGCGCGACCCCGGCAGCGGCTGCGGAGCCCGGGAGGGTGTCCACCGCGACCACGCGGTCCTCGGACACTCCGAGCACTGCATCGCCACCCACCCCTCCGACATGGCCGTCGCCCTCGCCGCGCTGGACGCCGAAGTCGAGCTGTACGGCGGACCGGACACCACGCGTACGGTGGCGGCCGCCGAGTTCCACCGGCTGCCCGGCGACCGTCCCGAGCAGGACACCGTCATCCGCCCCGGAGAGATCGTCACGGCGGTGCTGCTGCCCGCCGCGGCTCCCGGCGCCGTCTCCTCCTACCGCAAGGCCCGCGACCGCGCCTCGTACGCCTTCGCCCTCGCGTCGGTCGCCGTCGTCCTCGACCTCGACCCCGACGACGGCCGCGTACGCCGCATCGCCCTCGCCTTCGGCGGCCTCGCCCACCGGCCCTGGCGGGCCACCACGGCCGAGGCGATGCTGACCGGGGCCGCGCCGCACCCGGACGCCGTGCGCGCGGCGGTCGACGCCGAGCTCGCCCGGGCGCAGCCCCTGCGCGACAACGCGTACAAGGTCCCGCTCGCCCGCGGCCTCGCCTGCGACACCATCGCCACGCTGGCCGGTGCGCATCCCGGTTCCCCCGCCACGCCGTGAGCGGCGCCACCGACCAGGACAGGACCACAGGACCACGATGAGCCCCACCTCCGCCACCCTCGACACCGCCGCCGCGTCCCTGCTCGGCACCCC
Source organism: Streptomyces sp. NPDC093801 (assembly GCF_040701585.1). Taxonomy (NCBI): domain Bacteria; kingdom Bacillati; phylum Actinomycetota; class Actinomycetes; order Kitasatosporales; family Streptomycetaceae; genus Streptomyces; species Streptomyces sp. NPDC093801. The sequence goes on from NZ_JBFBDP010000019.1 coordinate 127,895, forward strand.
CGTCCCGCGGCGCGAAGGCCGGGAGAAGGTGACCGGCGCCGCGCTGTACGCCGCCGAACGGCACCTGCCGCGACGGGCCTACGCCTGGCCGGTGCCCGCGACGATCGCCCGCGGCCGGATCACCGCCGTGGACACGGCCGCCGCCCTGGCCCTGCCCGGCGTACTGGGCGTCCTCACCCCGTACGACGCGCCGCGGTTGGGCCCGTCCGACGACCCCACCCTGCAGCTGCTCCAGGACCTGCGGGTACCGCACCGCGGCTGGTACGTGGCGCTGGCCGTCGCCGACACCCTGGAGGGGGCCCGCGCCGCCGCCGACGCGGTGCGCGTCACGTACGCGGAGGAGCCGCACGACGTCGTCCTGCGCGAGGGGCACCCCGGCCTGTACACCCCGGAGGAGGTCAACGGCGGCTACCCCGCGCACCGCGAACAGGGGGACCCGGACGCGGCGTTCGCCTCCGCGCCCGTACGCGTCGACGTCCGCTACGCGGTGCCGCCCCTGCACAACCAGGCGATGGAGCCGCACGCCGCCACCGCGGACTGGGACGCCGGACGCGGCCACCTCACCGTGTACGACTCCTGCCAGGGCACCACGGTGGTGCGCGCCGTCCTGGCCGGACTGTTCCGGCTGCCCGAGGACCGGATCACCGTCCTGGCCGAGCACGTGGGCGGCGGATTCGGCTCCAAGGGCACGCCGCGGCCCCACGTCGTCCTCGCCGTCATGGCCACCCGGCACTGCGGACGCCCCGTCACCGTGGCGCTGCCCCGGCAGCACATGGCCGCCACCGTCGGCCACCGGGCTCCCACCCTGCACCGGGTCCGGCTCGGCGCCCGCGCCGACGGCACGCTCCTGTCCCTCAGCCACGAGGTCACCACGCACACCTCGCGGGTGCGCGAGTTCGTCGAGCAGGCCGCCGTGCCCGCGCGGGTCATGTACGCGGTCCGGGACAGCCGCACCACGCACCGCGTCGCCGCGCTCGACGTACCGACCCCCTCCTGGATGCGGGCGCCCGGCGAGACCCCCGGCATGTACGCCCTGGAGTCGGCCATGGACGAGCTGGCCGACGCCCTCGGCATGGACCCCGTGGAGCTGCGCGTCCGCAACGACCCGGCCACCGAGCCCGACAGCGGCCGCCCCTTCAGCAGCCGGCACCTCGTGGAGTGCCTGCGCGAGGGCGCGAGCCGCTTCGGCTGGTCCGGCCCCCGGCCGCCCCTGCGGGAAGGGCCGTTCCTGGTCGCGAGCGGGGTGGCCGCCGCCACCTACCCGGTGTACATCGCCCCGGCGGGCGCCCGGGCCCACGCCCGCCCCGACGGGAGCTTCCTCGTCGAGGTCAACGCCACCGACATCGGCACCGGAGCCCGTACGGTCCTCTCCCAGATCGCCGCCGACGCGCTCGGGGTCCCGCTGGACGCCGTCTCGCTGTCCCTCGGCAACAGCGCGCTGCCCCCCGGCCCCGTGGCCGGCGGCTCCACGGGGACGGCGTCCTGGGGCTGGGCGGTGCACGACGCCTGCACCGCCCTGACCGACCGGCTGGCCCGGCACCACGGCCCGCTGCCCGCCGCGGGGCTCTGCGCGTCCGCCGACACGACCCAGTCGGCGAAGCAGAAGTCCCCCTACGCGCGCCACGCGTTCGGGGCGCACTTCGCCGAGGTGCAGGCGGACACGGTCACCGGGGAGGTACGGGTCCGCCGGCTGCTGGGGGTCTTCGCCGCGGGACGCGTCCTCAACCCGCGTACGGCCCGGTCCCAGTTCATCGGCGGGATGGTGATGGGGCTGGGCATGGCGCTGACCGAACACGGCGGCCTCGACCCGGTGTTCGGCGACTTCGCGGAGCGCGACCTGGCCTCCTACCACGTGCCGGTGAACGCCGACGTCCCCGCCGTCGAGGCCCATTGGATCGACGAGCACGACAAGCACCTCAACCCGATGGGCAGCAAGGGCATCGGGGAGATCGGCATCGTCGGCGCCGCGGCGGCCATCGGCAACGCCGTGAGCCGGGCGGCCGGCCGCCGCCTGCGCGAGCTGCCCCTGACCCCCGACCGGGTCCTGGCCGCCCTCGCCGGCGGGGGCGACCCCGCCGAGGGGGCATGAGGGAGGGGGCGCGGCTGCCCGGTCCGGCGGCGGAGGGGGGAACGAGGACGGGATCCGACCTACTTCGCCCGTAGTGTCGTCGCGTCACCAGGAACCGGCAGACAGGACGTGGCGATGCAGCACACCGCACCCCAGGGCTACACCAGCGTCGCGCCGTGGGTCGTCACCGACGACACGGGCGCGCTGCTCGACTTCATCACCGCGGCGTTCGGCGGCGAGGAGCTCGCCCGGGTGCCCGTCGCGGACGGCACCATCGGACACGGCGAGATCCGCGTCGGCGACACGGTCGTCCTGGCCTTCGACCGCCGGCCCGACTGGCCCGCGATGCCCGCGCTGCTGCGCCTGTACGTCCCCGACGCGGACGCCGCCATGGCCGCCGCCGTCGCGCACGGGGCGACGGTCGTCACCGAGGTCACCGACAGTGCCTGGGGCGACCGGGGAGGGAGGGTACGGGACCCGTTCGGCACCATCTGGTGGGTGATGAGCCGGACCGAGGACGTCGCGCCGGAGGAGGCCTGGCGGCGGCTGTCCCGGCCGGAGTACGCGCGGGCGATGCGCATCGCCCAGGAAACCCTGGACGCCGAACTCGGCGGACGGGAATCCGGAGCGTCCAGCGCCCCGCAACGCCCGGCCCCCTGACCTCGCGACGCCCCGGACCGGTCCGGCCTCCTCAGTCGGTGTCGCCCAGTTCCGGGTAGTGGCCGCGCTGGTAGGACGACAGGCCGGAGGTGCTCAACTGGCCGGCACTCCGGCAGATGGGGCAGACCCGCCTCGTGGCGCACTCCGCGCATCGGCCCCGGCGGCCGGACGGGCGGACCAGCCACCCGCGGCCGCCGCATCCGGGCACAGGCCGAGGCCGTCGCACTCGTAGCAGAGGACGTAACCGGGGGTGAGGGTCTGCGGCGTTCGCACCGGCTCCGGCTCCGGCTCGGGCTGCCGGACGGGTTGCGGCGGACCCGGTACCAGCGCCGGCGTCCGTCCGCGGAACGACACGGCGGGCGTGTCCTCGCTCGTCAGGATGCGGATGTCGTTGCCGTCCCGGTGCGCGACGACCACGGTCCACAGGATCCCGTCGTCGTGCTCCTGTGACACGGTGACGTCCCAGCCGGCCGCGCGCAGGAGGAGGACCGCGCGGGAGGACGTCTCGGCAGCGGTGGCCTTCCGCGGGCGCTCGCCCTGGTACCACGTCGCGTAGCGGTGGCGCAGCGGCTCGCCCCGTTCGTCGAGCGCCTTCGGCTCGTCGAGGGTCAGCCGGCGCAGGTGCACGCGCACGGTCAACTCGGTGATGAGCGCAACCAGTTGCGCGCGCAGGGACCGGTCCAGCCGGTCCGGTTCGTCGCGCGCCCGCGCACTCTGATCCATGTCGGCCCCCTGGATCCGGAACGTACCACAGGGCGGGACGGGGCCTCTTCCTCGACTCGAGTCGGAAGCGCGGCGGCGTCATCCGCCGTCGGCGACCCGCAAGGCAGCCAGGGGTGCGCGGCGCGGGGCATCCGGAACGTTCCGGGTTCCGCGCCTCCTCCCCCACGGCCGACGCCCCGGAGGGGCCTGCGACCGTGCGCCGCCAGGGTCAGGCGGAGGTGGTCCAGGCGCTCGTCAGACCGTCGAGCCATGCGGGCGGCAGTTCCGCGGCGTCCCACTGCTCCCGCAGCGCCTGCGGGGAGGCCAGGAGGCGTTCCAGGACGGCGACGCTCGTCGCGGAGTGCAGGAGCGAGTAGCGGCCGTGCACCTGGGTGGCGCTGTGCGGTCCGAACTCCGCGAACAGCCGCTCGAGCCGGCCGCGGTGGAGCGTGGCGAACTCCGTCAGCCGTCCGGCGTACCCGGCCCGCTGCCGGGGGCTCATCGTCCCGAGCACGGCGACGAGCACCTCTTCGGTCACCTCCGGGTCCAGCTCCGACACCGCGGTGAACGACAGGTACAGGGGGGTGACCGCGACCTTGGCCCGCTCCACCTCCATCCGCCGGGCCCGAGGATGCGCACCGGCCCCGCCCTGGTCCCCGTCGGGCCCCGCCACCCCCGCCAGGGTCCGCTCGGCCACGGCGCCGAGCTCCTGGACGAGGGCCTCGGCGCCGTCGAGCCAGCCCGCCCGGTACTCCTCGCCCTTGTCCCCCGGGACGCTCGGCCCGGCGCCGTCCAGTTCCTCGTGCGCGAGGGCCAGGACACCCGCCTCGACGAGCCCGATCAGCTGGCGCGCGTCGCCGGAGGGGACCCCCGCCCGCGCGAGGAGCTGGAGCAGCGTCGTCCTCGCGTTGTCGACGCTGACCGCGTCCGGCCACCGGCGTCCCTCGTGGGCCGCACTCATCCGCTCCTCCTCATCGCCCGGTAGTGCAGTGTGCACAAAGAGATCGTTCCCGGCAACGTTCCGGTCCCTGCGAGCAGGGGACGCGGTACCCGTACGGGCCGGGCCGGCGATCGGGGCGTGCGGCGTGCGCCGCTATGCGTGGGCCACGACTTCACCGGACGTGACCTGGGGCGGGTTCGGGAGCAGGGCCGCGAGGTGGTCCCGGACGAAGTCCGCAGCGGTCCCGATCGACGCCTCGGCGCCGGCCCGGTCCTGGAAGACGCTGGTCGAGACCATCACCCCGTCCCCGGCATCGATCCAGTAGTAGGCCACGAAGCCGGGGACCCCGCGCATGAGCGGCACGAACCCCTCGCTCACGATGCGTGCCGCCTCGGCGGGATCCGTCACTCCTTCGTACCGGCGGACTGCTGCGTACACGGCTGGCTCCTCGTCGGCTGGGCGCGGTCGTCGCCAGGAGCACGTACCCGCGCGGCAGGTGCCCCGATTGCACCTGGTGCGGCTTTCACCGCCAGGCACCCGTTCCCTGAGCCGAACGGCGCCTTCGGGCCGGGCGGGTCAAGGGGAGGCGGCCGGTGACGGCTCGGCCGCCGACAGCGGCGCGGCGATGTCCTCCAGCGAGCGGCGCTCCGCCCTGACCGCCAGGAACGCCGCCACGAGGCCGGCGGCGCACATCAGTGCGGCGCCGATCCGGAAGGCGAGTGCGGTGTCACCGACCACGCCCGACCCGGTGAGGTCGGCGAAGATCAGCGGGCCGCTGATGCCTCCGGCGGCCGTGCCGAGGGCGTAGAAGAACGCGATGGCCACGGCGCGGGTCTCCATGGGGAAGACCTCGGAGACGGTCAGGTACGCGCTGGAGGCGCCCGCGGAGGCGAAGAACAGGACCACGCACCAGCAGGCCGTCAGGGTCGCCGCCGTCAGCGAGCCCCGGTCGAACAGCCATGCCGTCCCGAACAGGAGCAGGCCGGAGAGCAGATAGGTGGAGGAGATCATGATGCGGCGTCCGGCCGTGTCGAACAGCTTGCCGAGCAGCAGCGGGCCGAGGAGGTTGCCGACCGCGATGACGGCGAAGTAGTAGCCGGTGCGGCCCGTCGGCACGTCGAAGAACGTGGTGAGGACGGAGCCGAAGCCGAAGGTGACGGCGTTGTACAGGAACGCCTGGCCGATGAAGAGCGACAGGCCGAGGAAGGCGCGGCGCGGGTAGCGCGCGAACACCGTCTTCGCGATCAGGCCGAATCCGATGCTCTCGCGCTGGTGGACGGTGATCTCCCCGGCGGGCGGCGGGAGGCGCTCGCCCTTCTCCCGTTCGATCCCGCGCTCCACGGCGGACACCAGCTCGTCGGCCTCTTCCCCCCTGCCGTGGATGAACTGCCATCGCGGGCTCTCCGGAACGTGCCGGCGGACGAGGAGGACGACCAGGCCGAGGACGACGCCCAGGGCGAAGCTGATCCGCCAGCCGAGGTTCTGCGGGAAGAGGTCGGTGTCGAGCATCACGAGGGACAGCAGGGCGCCGCCGATCGCGCCCAGCCAGTAGGTGCCGTTGATGACGAGGTCGACCCGCCCCCGGTACAGGGACGGGATCAGCTCGTCGACCGCCGAGTTGACGGCCGCGTATTCACCGCCGATGCCGAAGCCGGTGAGGAACCTGAAGAGGAAGAACCACCAGGACTCGAACGACAGGGCCGTCATCGCCGTCGCGCCCAGGTAGACCGCCAGGGTGATCAGGAAGAGCTTCTTGCGGCCGTAGCGGTCGGTCAGCCACCCGAAGAAGAGGGCCCCGGAGCACGCGCCCGCCACGTAGAGGGCGGCGGCGACACCCGTGACCTGGGCGGCGGTGATGTCGAGGCCGCTGCCCTCCTCGGCCAGGCGGCCGGCGACGTTGCCGACGACGGTCACCTCGAGTCCGTCGAGGATCCAGACGGTGCCGAGGCCGATCACGATCATCCAGTGCCACCGGGACCACGGCAGGCGGTCCAGGCGGGCCGGGACGGCCGTGGTGACGGTGCCCGTGGTGGTCGCCGGCGCGGTCGCCGGCGGCACGGCGGTGGACGGCGGATCGGCTGTCATCGTTCCCCGGATCCCTCCTCCTCGGCATTCCCCCTGCCCTGCCGTGTGCCCCGGGTCGGGTCCCGCATGCGGCCCCCGGTGTGGATCGGTTCGTGCAGTTCGGGACGGGGACGTCGCCGCCGGTGCAGTCGGTCGGCCGGTTGTTCCTGACGACGCTGGTCGTCAGCGTGACGGCGTCGCCGCTGTCGCGGATGCCTCCCGGGGCGACGGCGGCGGTGTTGACGATGCCGAAGGTGATCGTCGTCGTGCCGGACTCACGCGGTGCCCCCGGCACCGCGGTCGCGGTCACCGTGGGCCGGGGGCGGCGTCGGCGATGCCTGCCCTCCCCCGGTCCGGCGTCCACCGACCGGACGCGCACTCCCCCCGGACGGGGTAACCGCTTGGGCCCGACAGCCGACAGCCGGGCTCGACGGCCTCCGCGAACGGATCGGACGGCCGTTCGCCTGCCGACGGCTCCGGCGGACGGCCGGGACGGGCGCGTGCCCGACGTCGGCGGCCCTCGCCCGGAACACGCTGACCATGGCGATCGCCGGCCGGCACGCCCGGGGCGGGTAGCGTGCGCAGCGGATCCGGAGGGCCGGCCGGGGCGTCGGCCCCGCCGGGCCGGGCGCCCGCGCCAGGATGGCCGGTAGGAGCAGCCCCCGCTGGGTAGGCCGGAGGGGCGGGAGGATCGCGGCGGCGGCAGGAGGGCGTGGCCGGTCGCGTCCTCCCCTGCGGCACGGACACGGAACAGCGCGGATCCCGTCGGAAGTCCCCAGCGGTACGGAGGAGCGAGCGGATGTCGAATGAGCGAGCGGGTCAGCAGGCGCGAGCGGAGGACCTCGTCGACGTGTCCCGGCTGGTGACCGCGTACTACGCCCTGCACCCCGACCCCGCCGATCCGGCCCAGCGGGTCGCCTTCGGCACCTCGGGGCACCGCGGCTCGTCCCTGGCCACCGCCTTCAACGAGGACCACATCGCCGCGACCAGCCAGGCCATCTGCGAGTACCGGGCCCGGCAGGGCGTGGACGGGCCGCTGTTCCTCGGGGCCGACACGCACGCACTGTCCGAGCCGGCCCGGGTGACGGCGCTCGAGGTGTTCGCCGCCAACGGGGTGCACGTCCTCCTCGACGCGGAGGACGGCTACACCCCGACGCCCGCGGTCTCCCACGCCATCCTCACCCACAACCGCGGGCGCGCCGGCGCCCCGGCCGACGGGGTGGTCGTGACCCCCTCGCACAATCCGCCCGCGGACGGCGGGTTCAAGTACAACCCGCCCCACGGCGGGCCCGCCGGGTCGGACGCCACCGGCTGGATCCAGGACCGGGCCAACGAGATCATCGTCGGCGGCCTGAAAGAGGTCCGGAGGCTGCCGTACGCGCGGGCGCTCGCGGCTCCCACCACCGACCGGTACGACTTCCTGGGGGCGTACGTCCGCGACCTGCCCTCCGTGCTCGATCTGGACGCCGTCCGGGCGGCCGGCGTGCGGATCGGCGCCGATCCGCTCGGCGGGGCGTCGGTCGCCTACTGGGGGCGGATCGCCGAGGAGCACCGGCTCGACCTGACCGTCGTCAACCCGGAGACCGACCCCACCTGGCGGTTCATGACGCTGGACTGGGACGGGAAGATCCGCATGGACTGCTCCTCCCCGCACGCCATGGCCTCGCTGATCGAGGGCCGGGCCCGGTTCGACGTCACGACCGGCAACGACGCCGACGCCGACCGGCACGGCGTCGTGACCCCGGACGGCGGCCTGATGAACCCCAACCACTACCTCGCCACCGCGATCGACCACCTCTACCGCCACCGTGACGGATGGCCGGCGTCCGCGGGCATCGGCAAGACCATGGTGTCCTCCGGGATGATCGACCGGGTGGCCGCCGACCTCGGCCGGGAACTGGTGGAAGTCCCGGTCGGCTTCAAGTGGTTCGTCGACGGGCTGGTCGGCGCCACCCTAGGGTTCGGGGGTGAGGAGTCCGCGGGGGCCTCGTTCCTCCGGCGCGACGGGTCGGTGTGGACCACCGACAAGGACGGCATCCTCCTCGCCCTGCTCGCGTCCGAGATCCTCGCGGTCACGGGTCAGAGCCCCTCCGAGCGGTACGCCGCGCTCACCGCCCGGTTCGGCACGCCGGCGTACGCCCGCGTCGACGCACCGGCCACCCGGGAGGAGAAGGCCGTCCTCGGCCGGCTGTCCCCGCAGCAGGTCGCCGCGGACACCCTGGCCGGGGACCCGGTCACCGGCGTGCTCACCAGCGCCCCGGGCAACGGCGCGGCGTTCGGCGGGATCAAGGTGACCACCGACCACGCCTGGTTCGCGGCCCGCCCCTCGGGCACGGAGGACGTCTACAAGATCTACGCGGAATCGTTCCGGGGCCCCGACCACCTCGCCGACGTCCAGGAGGCGGCGCGCGCGGTGGTCTCCGCGGCCCTGTCCTCCTGAAGCGGGCGGACTCCGCCCGGCGGCGGTTGCGAGCCCGTTCGCGGGGTAAGGGCGGCCGTGGAACACGGAAGAGGGGGCGTCATGTCCGAGGAAACAGAGGCCGTCGTCGAAGCGGCACTCGAGCCGCACGAGCCGTCGGCGGGCGAGGTCGAGGCCCGCAACCGGGTGCGGGCCGAGGCCGCTGGTATGACCCGTCATCAGGCGGTGACCGAGCTGGAGCGCGTCCTGGACGCGGTCGGCGACGCGGCGGCAGCCGACGCGCCCACCCGGGCCGCCGTGGCGGAGTGGCACCGGATCACCGAGCTCCTCGCCGGCCACGGCGGCCCGTACGTCCCCGAAGCCGACCCGTACGCACAAGGCCAGCTGGCCGCGCGCCACCGCTGACCGGCGCCCCCTCCTCGTGCCGCGCCAGGCCGGCCTTCGACACGGCCGGCCCCGGCCCCCTGCGGACCGCACGAAGCGGGCCGCAGGGGGCCGGGTTACGGGACGGCCGTCACGCCGTCCCCCGCCGTGAGGGTCAGACCGCTTCGGTGGGGAGGCCGGACTCGACCCAGTCCTGGATGCCCTCGCGGTACTTGCGGACGTTGGTGTAGCCGAGGGTGGTCAGGCGGTCGGCGACCTGCCCGCTGTTGGGGCAGGCCGGGTTGGAGCAGTAGGTGACGATCGCCGCGTCGAGGTCGGGGAGCACGGCGGACGCCCGGCTGTCGACGTCGGCCGGGACCAGCGCCAGGGCGCCGGGGAGGTGCTGCTGGGCGTAGTACTGGCCGCCGAGCGTGTCGACGACGGTCACGGCGCCGGCCCCGATCGCCGCTGCCAGCTCGTCACGGGTGATGAGTGCGGTCATGCCACTGCCTCCAGAGGAATCGGACTACAGTCCTGTTATGACTTCCGACAATAACGGACTGCGGTCCGGTTCTGCAATGCCGCTGGAACTCCTGCGGACGCCGCCGCCCAAGGAGCGCGCGGACGCGGCCCGGAACCGGGTCGCGGTGCTGGAGGCGGCCGCCCGCCTGTTCGCCGAGCACGGCGTCGAGGCGGTGTCCATGGATCAGATCGCCGCGACCGCCGGCGTGGGCAAGGGGACCCTGTTCCGCCGGTTCGGCGACAAATCGGGCCTGGCCGCCGCGCTGCTGGACGCCCGCGAGCGCGTGCTGCAGGAGGCGGTCGTGTCCGGGCCGCCACCGCTCGGCCCCGGAGCCCCGGCCGGCGAGCGCCTGGCCGCTTTCGTCGACGCCTACTTCGACTACCTGCTGGAGCACCTGGCGCTGGTCCGGATGTCCGAGACCGCCACTCCCGGGGCCCGCTACAGGATCGGGGCCTACCGGTTCTGGCACCGCCACGTGGCGATCCTGCTCGCCACCGCACCCGACCCCGACCATGCGGCCCACGCCCTGCTCGCCGCCCTGGCGGCCGAGCACGTCGCCGCACTCCTGCCGGAACTCGGCGAACAGCGCATGCGCACCGGCCTGCTCCGCCTCGCCCGGGCGGCGATGTGACGCCCTGCCCCCTCGGCCGGCGGCCTCGTTCGTCGGCTCGGCCCGCACGGTCGCCGTCCACCTGGAACGGCTCCGGGAGGCCACGGGGGCGGACGAGTTGCTGATCACCACCCTCACGCACGACCACACGGCCCGGGTCCGCTCCTACCGCCTGCCGGCCGAGGAGTGGGCACGCCGCGGCTGACGGCCGCGGTCCTGCCGGCCGTGGTGCGGCGGGGGTCCGTCCGGCGGATCAGGGACGGACCGGGAGGCGGTCGGGATGAGGAGCGGCGATCGGTGCCAGTCCGAGGTCGGTCAGGGCGGACGTCCCGGTCGGGGTGTGTTCGCCTCCGGCGAGCAGGTGGGTGCGTGCCCACTGGTAGCGGCAGTCGGCCGTGTCGAACGCCGCTGCCGTGGCCAGCAGGCGCGGCCGGTCGCCGTCGAGGAGGGCCTGGGCGCGTTCCACCAGGGCGGTGGCGACCGGGTTCCCGGCGACCACGGCCCGGGCGGAGGCGATCCGGGCGCGGGCGTCCGGGTGGCCGGCGAGGACGGAGGCCTCCGCGCGGAGTGCCTCGTACCAGTGCAGCCAGACCCAGCAGACCCATTTCCACACCTGCCGCGGCTCGGGCGCCACGCGGTCCAGGGCCGCGTGTGCGTCGCCGTGGTGGAGCAGGACCATGGCGTCGAAGACGGCGCCGTGGCCGTTTCGGTGGTCCTCCTCGCTGCCCGTCCGGTCGGTGATGGCGAGCCAGGCCGCCCGGGCCCCGTCGTCCCCGCGCAGGCCGTGGATCATCGCGACGGCCGCGGCGGCCGGGCCGAGCGAGAAGGAGCGCTGCCGGCCGGTGCGCTCCCAGGCGTCGCGGAAGCGCGCGCCGGCGGTGAGCACCTCGTCGGCGCGGCCCGCGAAGGCGTCGGCGACGAGCAGCCAGGAGGTGGCGTGGTCGCCCACGTCGGCCAGCTGGGGCTGCTCAGCGAGGCGGGCGCCCCAGCGGCGGGCCGCCGTGAGCTCGCCCGCGCCGACGGCGGTCGCGGCGGCCATGGCGAGGGCGTCGATGAGCTCGTGCGTCCGGGCGGGGGTGTGCGGGGCCGGGGCCAGGACGTCGATCCGCTCCCGGGCGGCGGCCGCGGCGGCGAAGGCGTCACCGGCCCAGCTCTGGGCGCCGGAGAGCGCGTCGAGGGCGGCCGACCGTGCCACGGGGTCTCCCGCGCGGCGGGCGAGTTCGACGGCCCGTCGGGCGCAGGCGACGGTGTCGGGCGCGGCGTTGTCCGGGGCGCCCTGGACGGCGCCGAACGCGTCGGCGGTCACCGCCGCCTCGGCCAGTGCGACGGCCGGGTCGTCCTGGCCGGCGAGGTCCCGCGCCCGGGAGAGGAGGCCGGTCACCTCGTCCACGGGCGGGACCCGGACGAAGGTGCTGGAGAAGCGGTAGGCGGCCGTGGCGGCGGCCGCCAGGTCGCGAGCGGCCGCCGTGGTGTCGCGGGCCCGGTGGGCGGCTTCGGCGGCGGCCCGGTGCAGGCGGTACATGTCGTCGCCGAGCCTGCGGCACCCGGCCACCCCGGCGGCCTGCCGCAGTGCGGCGGCGGCCTCGGTGTCGGTGGCGGCGAGCAGGGCCGCCTGCTCGTAGCGTTGCTGGGCTTCGCCCAGGAGGTTGCGGGTGAAGGCCAGTCCGGCCGTGGACAGGGCGAGACGGTACGCGTCCGCGTGCTGGTCGGGCCGGTCCGCGGCCCAGGCCAAGGCGGCCCGCAGGTCCTCCGCGACCGCGTCGAACCGGGCCCGCCAGTGCGGGGTGTCCGATTCCTCGAGGCCGGACGCACCGGCCAGGCACCAGGCCAGGTGGCGTGATCGGACGTCGGTGAGCTCGTCGGCGTCGGCGAGCCGCTCCGTGCCGTACTGGCGCAGTGTCTCCAGGGCGTGGTAACGGGTGCCGGTCTCGGACGGGGTCACGGCGAGCAGGCTCTGCTCGGCGAGCCGGCCGAGCCCGTCGGCGACCGCGGCCGCCTCCAGCGGGGCGAAGCCGGTCACCTCGGCGGCGGACTCGGCGGTGAAGGGGGCGACGAAGACCGAGACCCGCCGCAGCAGGGCCCGGTCCTGCGGGTCGAGCAGGTCGTGGCTCCAGTCGAGGACGGCCCGCACCGACCGGTGCCTGCCGTCGGCGCGGGGGCCGCCGGCGAGGATCCGGAGCTGGTCGGAGAGGCCGGCCGTCAGGCCGTCCAGGCCGAGCGTGGACCACCGCGCCGCCGCCAGTTCGATGGCCAGGGCCATACCGTCGAGCCGTTCGCACAGGGCCGCGATCCGGTCGCGTTCGGCCGGATCCGGGGCCCTGCCGACCGCCGCCGCCCGCTCCAGGAACAGGGCGACCGCCTCCGATCCACCGCCGCCGACGCGCGACAGCGGGGGCACGGGGAAGACCCATTCGAACGGCACCATCAGCCGGGCCCGGCTGGTCGCGAGCACCCGTATCCCCGGGCAGGCCACGAGGAGCCGTTCCAGGAAGGGCGCCACGCCGTCGCGCACCTGCTCGCAGTTGTCCAGCACCAGGAGCGCCTGATGGTCCGTCAGCGCCGCGACGAGTGCGTCGTCGACGTCGCGCCCCGGCTGCTCGCCCACGCCCATGGCCGCCGCGACCGCCGCGCCCACCCGTCCGGGGTCGGTGACCGGGACCAGGTCGACGAAGCACACCCCGTCGGCGAACCCGTCGGCCACCTGGGCCGCCACCGCCAGGGCGAGACGCGTCTTGCCCACCCCGCCCAGACCCACCGCCGTCACCAGCCGACGCTCCGTCACCGCCACTGCCAGAGCGGCCCGTTCCCGGGCACGTCCGACGAACGCCGTCAGCGGGGCCGGAAGAGCGGGTGCCGGCCGCGTCCGCTCGGCGCGCGCCGGTCCGGGCGCCCGCCGGGACAGGGCCCGCCGGTCGGGCACCTCCAACTTCCGCAGCAGCGAGGAGACATGTGACTCGACCGTCCGTACGGAGATGACGAGCCGCGCGGCTATCTCCGCGTTGCTCAGGTGCTCCCCGAGCAGAGCGAGCACGTCGGCTTCCCGGGCAGAGATCACTGGAGTGGCCACCGGGTCATTATCCGTAGTGCTTTCCGTGGTCGGCACGGAGGCGCCCCGTACCCCGTGCGGGGGAAGCTGTGGTCACAGGGAACGGCCCGGCGAACCAGCGGGCCGACCGGAACCCGCGATGACAGGAGTGACCGTGACCGGCTCTTCCACCCAGGGCGTCAAGACCGTGCTGCACCCCGTGTCCGACCTCGCCCAGGCCAAGGCGGTGTACGCCGCGCTGCTCGGTGTCGCGCCGCAGACCGACGGACCCCACTACGCCGGCTTCGACGTGGCCGGCCAGCACATCGGCCTCCTCCCGGGCGGCGGACCGCAGGGCCTGACCACGCCGGTGGCCTACTGGCACGTCCCGGACATCGAGGCGAAGGTCGCCGAGGTGACCGCGGCGGGCGCCACCGTCAAGGAGCCCGCGCACGACGTCGGCGGCGGCCGCCTGGTGGCCACCGTCATCGACCCCGACGGCAACCTCCTCGGACTCGTGCAGGACTGACGAGCGCGCCCCGAACGGGGTCCTGACGGCCCCTCCTCACGACCCGCACCGACAGATCCACGCATCCGCACCCTCGAAGGAGATCCACCATGAGCAGCACCGACGGCGCCACGCACCAGGGATTCACGGCCGAGGAGCGGGCCGCGATGAAGGACCACGCGCAGGAACTCAAGAAGACGGCCGCGCGCCGCGGCTCGAAGGCGGACAAGGCGGCGCAGGAGGCACAGGACGTCCTCGCGAAGATCGCCGAGATGCAGGACCCGGACCGGACCATGGCCGGGCGCGTCCACGCCGTCGTCACCGCCGCCGCCCCGGTCCTCGCGCCGAAGCTCTGGTACGGGATGCCCGCCTACGCGCTGGACGGCAAGATCGTCTGCTTCTTCCAGTCCGCGGAGAAGTTCAAGGCGCGCTACGCCACGCTCGGGTTCAGCGACCGGGCCCGGCTGGACGACGGCCCGATGTGGGCGGCCGGCTTCGCCCTGACCGAGGTGACGGCCGAGGTGGAGGAGCGGATCGCCGCGCTGGTGAAGCAGGCGGTGAGCTGAGGCGCGCCCGCAGGCCGATGCCGCCCCGGGGCCGGGGCGGCCCTCACCCGGCCGGCCACAGCCACACCGTGTCGTTGCTCCTGGCGCTCGTGCCGCCGCCGCACCCGGCGGCCAGGGACTTCCCGTCCGGGCTGAACGCCAGCGCCTCGACGGAGGCGCCGGGCTCGTGGGTGGCGGTGGTGGTGCCGGAGGTGGTGGACCAGACGCGTACGGTGCCGTCCCGGTCGCCGGTGGCCAGCGTGGTCCCGTCCGGGTGGAAGGCGACCGCCTGGACCGGGGAGGCGTGGCCTTCGAGGGTGGCGACGTCCTGGCGGGTGGCGGTGTTCCACAGGCGCACCCCGTCGCCCTGGTCGCCGAAGGCCAGGAGCTGGCCGTCGGGGCTGAAGACCGCGCCGGTCGCCATCCTGGCGTCGAGGGTCGCCAGGACGCCGTCGGCCGATCCCTTGCGCAGCTGGAGCGGCGATCCGGCGGCCAGCATCGTGCCGTCCGCGCTGTAGGCGGCCGGGCCGAGTTTCACGTCCTCGTACAGGGCACGCCGGGATCCGGTGCCGGTGTCCCACAGGTACAGGCCCCGGCCGCTGCTCGCGGCCAGCGTCTTCCCGTCGGGGCTGAGCCCCAGGTCCTGCACGAACCCGTCCTGGGCCTGGCCCGTGGTCTCTCCGGTGAACGTCCCGACGGTGCGGCCCGTGGCGACGTCCCACTTGAGGATCCTGTGCTCCTCGGCCCGGTAGAGCGTCTTGAGGTCGCGGCTGAAGGCGTACGGCTGGATGTACGGGGCGATGCCGATCCGGGTGACGACCGCCTTCCTGCCGGGCAGTGACCAGCGCCAGATCTCGCCGTTCCCTCCGGCCGCGGCCAGTGTCGTCCCGTCGGGGCCGAAGGCGAGCCCGTACGTGCTGCTCGGGCCGTCGAGGGCGTCGCCGTTGCGCAGCAGCAGGTAGGCGGGGACGCCGACCGCGGCGACCGCGGCGGCGGAGGCGCCGCTGATGAGCAGCGCGCGCCGTGAGGGCCCGCGGCGGGCCGGGCCGGTCGCGGGGGTGGCCGGCCGCCCGGGCCGAGGGCTGCCGGGGCCGGGTACGGCGGCGGGTTCCGGCGTCGCGGGGGCAGGCGTCGGCGCGTGGGTCCGTGTCGCCGCGGCGGCCAGGGAGCCCGGGTCCGGTCCGGGACCCGGGACCGCGGCCGGTTCGGGGGTCACGGCCTGTCCGGGGCCCGTGGCCCGGGCCCGTTCCGTCGGCGGATGCGGTGTCCGGCCGGGCGGGGCGGCCGCCGCGGTGGGTTCGTGGGCCGGCGCGGGGACCCGCGCCGCACCTGCGGCGGCGGCCGCGAACCGTGCGGGCAGGCCCTCGACGGCGGGCCGGTCGGCCGGGTCCTTGGCGAGGCAGTCGGTGAGGACGGCCCGGAGTTCGCCGTCGGTGCCGTCCAGGGCGGGTGGTTCGTCCAGGATCCGCTGGACGACGGCGGGAAGCGAGGGCGCGTCGAAGGGGCCGCGGCCCGTCGCGGCGAAGGCGAGGACGCAGCCCAGGGCGAAGACGTCGCCGGCGGGGCCGGCCCGGTCGGCGCGGATCTGCTCGGGCGACATGTAGGCGTAGGTCCCGATGACGGATCCGGTCGCGGTCAGGGAACTCGCGTCCACGGCCCTCGCGATGCCGAAGTCGATGATGCGCGGGCCGTCCTCGGCCACGATCACGTTGCCCGGCTTGAGGTCCCGGTGGACCAGCCCGCACCGGTGGATCGCCGCGAGTCCTTCGGCGAGCCCGGCTCCGAGCCGCAGGGCCGCCGCGGGATCGAGCGGTCCGTGCTCGGCCACCGCGCGGTGGAGGGTGGGGCCCGGTATGAACGCGGTGACCAGCCAGGGGGATTCGGCCGTCGGGTCGGCATCCACGACCTGCGCGGTGTGGAACCCGCCCACCTGCCGTGCGGCCTCCACCTCCCGCGCGAACCGCTCCCGGAAATGGGGGGTGCCGGCCAGCTCCGGGTGGATCAGCTTCACCGCGACCCGGCGGCCGCCCGGCGAGGTGCCGAGGAAGACCTGGCCCATGCCGCCCTCGCCCAGCCGTCCCTCCAGCCGGTAGGGGCCGACCCACCGCGGGTCGTGGGGCATCAACGCGTCCATGCGTACCGTCCGTCGGGGTGTGGTGAGGGGCAGCCGGTGCCGGTCAGGCGAGCTGCCAGAGCTGGATGGTGTTGTCGGTGGGGCTGAAGGCCGCCGCGAGCGTCTTGCCGTCCGGGCTGAACGCCAGGGCGGAGAGCAAGGGAGCGGCGGTCGACTGCCGGAGGTCGGCGGTGAGGGTCTGGGTGACCCGCCCGGTCGTCGCGTCCCACAGGCTGATCGTGCCGCCGGTGGCGGCTCGGGCCCCGTCCTTGACGTCGTCGCCCGGGCCGAGGCCGAAGCCGCCGCCCGCGATCACCGTGTGGCCGGGCCGGTAGGCGGCCTCCTCGATGCGCCGGTGCGGTGAGGTGAGGGTGGCCGTGGGCCGCCCGCTCTCCCGGTCCCACAGGTGGACGCCGGGTCCCGCGCCGCCGATGGTCTTCCCGTCCGGGCTGAACAGCACCCGGTTGAAGCGGAACTCGACGGAGTCGTCCGTGAAGGTCCGGGGTTGGTCCCCGCCGGCGACGTCCCAGAGCAGGACGCGCTGGCGGGAGGCAGTGGCCACCGCCTTGCCGTCCGGGCTGAACAGCACGCCGGAGGGTTCGCCCGCGTCGAGCTTCCTCGTGCGGCGTCCGCTCGCCAGGTCGAAGAGCTGGAGCGTGCCCCCGCCGGCGGCGGCGAGGACCGCGCCGTCGGGACCGGCCGCGAGGGAGTACGGGGTCGGAACCGGGTAAGCCTCGAACCCGGAGAGTCCGGGCATCGGTGTCCGGGTCCGGGCGTCCCAGCGCCGCAGCGTTCCGTCCTGGCAGCTGCCCACCAGGGTCCGGCCGTCCGGGGTGAAGGCAAGGCCGTTGACGTGCGGGGGCTCTCCGCCGAACCTGGTGGTCGTGCGGCGGGTGACGGTGTCCCACAGCCACAGCTCACCGGCGGACCCGGCGGCGGCCAGGGTCCGGCCGTCCGGGCTGAAGGCGAGGGACACCAGCGACTGGGGGTGTCCTTCGAGCCGGGCCACGGGCCGGGTCCGGTCCTGCTCCCCCGCCGAACCCTGCCAGGAGTCCCGCAGCAGGTAGGCGGGTACGGCGACGGCGGCCGCCAGGGCGCCCGTCCCGCCGAGGAGCAGCGTACGGCGGGACAAGCCCGTGCCGGGACGGGGTGCGGTGGGCGGGCCGGGCGGGCCCGGTGGTGGCGTGGCCGGCTGCGTCGGCAGGGCGTGGAGCGCGACGGCGGGCGCGGGTCCCGAGGCGCCGGCGGGTGCAGCGGTCGCGGGGCCCGGCCCGGTGACGGAGAGGCGGGCCAGCACCTCGTCGGTGCGGGGGCGCCGGGCGGGGTCCTTGGCGAGGCAGGCTTCGACCAGCTCGCGCAAGGGGGTGGCCAGTCCGTCGAGTCGGGGCGGTTCGCTGACGACCCGGTGCACGATGGCCGGCACGGTGGTGGCGTCGAAGGGGCTGCGGCCGGTCGCCGCGAAGACGAGGACCGACCCGAAGGCGAACACGTCGCCGGCGGGCGAGAGCGCCTCGCCCCGTATCTGTTCCGGTGACATGTAGGCGTAGGTGCCGATGACCGATCCGGTCCGGGTGAGCGCGTCCGCGCCCGGTTCGTGCGCGATGCCGAAGTCGATGATGCGCGGTCCGTCCTCGGCCACGATCACGTTGCCCGGCTTGAGGTCCCGGTGCACGAGCCCGCACCGGTGGATCGCGGCCAGCCCTTCGGCGATGCCCGCGCCGAGCCGGAGCACGGCCGCCGGGTCGCGGGGGCCGTCGGCGTCGACCAGGTGCCGGAGGGTCGGGCCCGGTACGAACGCGGTGGCCAGCCAGGGCGGTTGTGCCGTCGGGTCGGCGTCCACGACCTGCGCGGTGTGGAACCCGCCGACCTTCCGCGCGGCCTCCGCCTCCCGCGCGAACCGCTCGCGGAACCGCGGGGCGCCGGCCAGCTCGGGCCGGATGAGCTTCACCGCGACCCGGCGGCCGCCCGGCGAGGTGCCGAGGAAGACCTGGCCCATGCCGCCCTCGCCCAGCCGTCCCTCCAGCCGGTAGGGGCCGACGGTCCGCAGGTCGCCCGGGCGCAGTGGCCGGACCGGTGAACTCCCTTGTCCGGCGGGGCTTGTGGACTCTGTCACGCCCGGCATTCAACCATGATCCTTCGCACGGGGGTCGAGGGGCCCGGCTCCGGACGGCCGGGGGCGGGCGTACGCGGCCTGCTTTCAGCCGCCGGTGCCCGCGGGTGCCGGACCGTCCTTGCGCGGCGGGTTCCAGCAGTCGAAGAGCACCTGTCCGCTCCGCCTGTCGTAGAAGAAGGACCCGCTGTAGAGGTCTTCGGTGATCCTCTTGTCGGCGGGTCCGCTCGTCATCCAGTCGGCTCCCTCCGGCAGGAGTTCCGCGATCTCCGGGGGGACGTTCTCGGGTACGGCGGGCCGGAACTCCAGCGCGGGGTCCTGCAGGTCCCGGAGCACGGCCTGGTCGTCGACGGCGTTCAGCACGCCCACGAGGCGGATGTCGTTGTGCGAGGGCAGCCGGGACGGTACGTCCGGGTCGATCCCGCACCAGGAGGTGGACTCGAGCTGCTTGAACGACGGGAACCGCGAGGTGATCCGGTCGGTTTCGTGCCGCACCGTGCAGGTGCCGGCGCCTCCTTCGCCCGCGGCCGTCCCGCAGGACGACGCCGTGAGCACGGACAGCAGCACCGCGGCGAGGACGCCCGCGGACGAAGGGCGCGCGGTGCGGGCCGGTGCGCCGGTGGGCGCATCCGGCGGGCAGGGCAGGCCGCTCGCGTCCGCGTGGGGCATCTCTTCCGGTACCTCGTCTCCTCGTGTGCGTGCGTACGAAGGGTAGGCGGTCGCCGCCGCCGCGCCCCTTCCCGGGTTCAGGTGCTCGCGAGGGCGGCCGCGCCGAAGGAGACGTCGAAGCGGTCGCACCAGATGGTCACGCTGCGGTAGTCGGCCAGGTTCACGTCGGCGGGGATCTCGTAGTTCTGGTCGCCCTTGTTGCCCTTGAGCCTGCCCAGGCTGACGTGTTTGCCGTCGTCGAAGACGGACCAGCCGGCCACTCCCTCCTTCACCGGGGCGTCGCTGAGCCAGACGCGCAGGTCCGGGCCGTTGCTCGTGTCGAGGTTCTCCAGGCGCAGGGTGCGGGAGCCGTCGGGGAGACGGATCAGCTTCACCGTGCCGGTCGTGGTGTGCTCGTGGCTAACCAGGGTGCCCCGGGCCAGGGTCTGCGGGCCGGCCGGTGCCCCCGGGGGCACAGCCGGGGCCGTGTGCCCGGGTACGGCGGCCGTCGGTGATGCCGTCGGGAGGGCGTCGTGGACGGTCGCGTCCTGCCAGAGCTTCCAGGGCTGGAACCAGTACACGCCGAGGCCCACGACCAGCGCGGCCGCCACGAGCAGCCCCGCCCACAGCCGACCCCGTCGCTTCGTCTCTGTCACTGCCGTTGCCCTTCCTCACCGTTCCGTCGCCCGTATTGAACGCGAGCGGCGACCGGCGGCACCAGCTCCGGCCTGGTGACGAAAGTCTTACGTGCGCCGCTGCTTCGCGGCCCTGCTCGCCCGTGCCCGAGCGCGTGCGGCCCGCCGGCCCTCCCTCGTGCCCCACCACATGCGGACGAGGAGGACGGCGGCCGAGGCGGCGAAGAGAGCGGCGGTGATCAGCAGCCATCGTGGGAGGAACACGTCCGCGGGAAGGGCGGTGGTGACGGTGAAGTGGTCCACCCGGCGGAGGACCAGCGGCCACCAGACCAGCAGCAGGACGCCGGCGATGAACCCCGGTACGCGGACGTGGTTGACGCTCACCCGCGCCCCGGGCCCGCGCGTGCCCGCGCCGGGTCCGAAGAGCGCCTGCACCGCCCGGTCCGTCACCGAGTACAGGGGCAGCAGCACCAGATCGTGCAGGAGCGCGGCGCCGACGAACCACAGGGCCACGCCGGCGGCGTCCCCGGTGAGGAGCCGGACGCCCGCGTACAGGGCGAGGGCGAAGGAGGCGAGGACGAGGAGCAGATGCAGCGGCGAGGCTCCGTAGCGGTGGCGGAAGGCGCCCGCGTCCGGGTGCGGGAGCCTCATGCAGGCCCCCCGAAGGTGAGGCGGGTGACCCACTTGGTGTTGTGGACACCGGGGGCGCCGGGAACGATCACGCGGGCCGGATATCCGTGATCGGGGGACAGGACGGCCCCGTTGACGCGGACGGCGAGGAGCGAACGGGCGTCGCGGGTCTGGTTGTCGCCGAGGACCACGGAGCCGAACGACCCGCCGCGCTGCACCGACTCCACCAGCACCCGCGGGGTGTCCGTGCCGAGCCCGACGAGGGCGGCCAGCTCGGTGAGCCGGACGCCGCTCCAGTGCTGGTCCGGGGTCGACCAGCCCTCCACGCAGGCGATGGGCAGGGACGACTCGCTCCGGGGCAGGGCCAGGAGCTGGCCGTACGTCAGTTCGACCTGCCGGCCGCCGCCGCGTACGGTCAGCCGCCAGGCGGGGCCGATGTCGCTGGGCCGGATGCCGACCGAGGCGGCGGTCTTGTTGATCTGGAAGCCGTTCGGTCCGGAGCCGGGGTCCTGTCCGTGCGGGGCGAGCAGCGCGGTCTGCCGGAACCAGCCGCCCACGCTCTGCCCGGCGGTCACCGCGAACAGCGCGAGCGAACCCAGCCCGACCATGCCCAGCGCGCCCCGGCGGGAGATCGTCGGCGGAGCCGGGCGCGGGGAGACCAGTCCGGCGGCCTCCTGCGTACCGGCCGGTGGATTCCGCCTCAGCCGGCGCACCGCGTGCAGCGCCCGGGGCAGCCGGAAGACCACGTGGACCACGAAGGCGGAGAGGAACACCCAGGCCCCGTAGAAGTGCAGGGTGTAGAAGGAGCCCGGGAAGACGTAGTGGAGCTGCACGTTGAGGATGCCGGTGACGAACTCGAAGCCCGCTCCTCCCACCAGCAGGAGCAGGGACAGCCGCTCGATGCCGTGGGCGGGCGAGCGCACCGGCGGCCACTCGAACAGTTTCGGGATCACGGACCACAGCTTCGCCAGGAGCACCGGCACCAGCACGACTCCGAGCGTGACGTGCACCCCCTGGGTGATCCGGTAGAGCCAGTACGGGGAGGTGGGCCAGGGGAACAGGTAGAAGCCGAGCAGTCCCTTGTCCGGGGTCTGGTCGTTCACCGCCGCCAGGTCCGGGTCGTACGCGGCGTACGACAGCAGGCCCGTCACGAACAGGACGGTGATGCCGGCCAGCAGGACCAGCCCGAGTACCCCTGTCAGCCACGGCCCCCGCAGGGGGCTGCGCCAGAACCCGGGACGGGACGGGCCCGGCGGCGGCCCGGACCGCCGTACGGATGCCAGGGCCGTGCGGACGCGGGCCGGGGGTGTCGGCCCGGGAGGACCCGTACCGGGTTGCGGGCGCGGGGCGGGTCCGCGTGCGGCCGGTGGACCGGCCTCGGGGCCTGAGGGCTCGCCGCCCGGGTTGCCGCCGTCCGCATCCACACGACACCTCCTGGAATTCCGCATACCAGGATGTACCAGACATCCTCGGCCGAGGAGGACCTGCCGCGTCGACGACACGGCCCCTTCCCCACGCGCCGCGCGGCGGCTCGGCGGGCGCGCGGGCCGCACCGGCCCGCTCCCGGATGACGGAAGTCTTACGGGAGCGCGTGGGAGGCCTCCGGGAGGCCCGGCACTGCGTACCGTCCGGAGCATGCGCGTACTCGTCACCGGAGGGGCCGGGTTCATCGGCTCCCACATCGTCACCGCCCTCTCGGCCCGCGGGCACGACCCCGTCGTCCTCGACGCCCTGCTGCCCTCCGCCCACCCGGGTGCCCCGCCCCTGCCCGGCGCGGGGTTCGTGCGCGCCGACGTACGGGACGCCGACGCGGTCCGGGCGGCGCTGCGCGGAGTGGACGCGGTGTGCCACCAGGCGGCGATGGTCGGGCTGGGCAAGGACTTCGCGGACGCCCCCGGCTACGTGGGCTGCAACGACCTCGGGACGGCGGTGCTGCTGGCGGAGATGGCCGCGGCCGGTGTGGGGCGGCTGGTGCTCGCCGGGTCGATGGTGGTCTACGGAGAGGGCCGGTACACCTGCGGGCGCCACGGAACGGTACGCCCCGGGCCACGGCGGGCCGCGGACCTCGAAGCGGGCCGGTTCGAGCCCCGCTGCCCCGACTGCGGGGCCGAGCTGGCGCCGGGCCTGGTCGGCGAGGACGCGCCGGCGGACCCGCGGAACGTGTACGCGACGACGAAGCTGGCCCAGGAGCACCTGGCGGCGTCCTGGGCGCGGTGCACGGAGGGCCGCGCGGTGTCGCTGCGCTACCACAACGTGTACGGGCCGGGGATGCCGCGCGACACCCCGTACGCCGGGGTGGCCTCGTTCTTCCGCTCCGCGCTGGCCAGGGGCGAGGCCCCCCGGGTCTTCGAGGACGGCGCGCAGCGCCGGGACTTCGTCCACGTCACGGACGTGGCCTCGGCGAACGTGGTGGCGTTGGAGGCGGTCGGCGCGATGCCGGGCGGACGGCTGGAGGCGTACAACACCGGCAGCGGGGATCCGCACACGGTCGGCGAGATGGCGTCGGCGCTCGCCACGGCGCACGGCGGGCCGGCGCCGGTGGTCACGGGCGAGTTCCGGCTGGGCGACGTCCGGCACGTCACCGCCGACTCCACCCGGCTGCGCGAGGAGCTGGGGTGGCGTCCGGAGGTGGGCTTCGCCGACGGGATGGCCGAGTTCGCCCGGGCCGGGCAGCGTCCGTCGGCGGCTGCCGTCCGCTGACGTCGTGTCCGTTCCGCCGGACGTGGCCGGCCCGGCCCGGCCCGCACCGGCCCGGCGGGGCGGGACCGGTGCGGGGGCCGTCCGTTCAGGCGCGGAGGGCCATCAGGACCAGGGGGGCGGTGGTGGGCTGGGGGGATCCTCCGGCGGGTTCGAGGGTGAGGCCGACCCTGGCGGCGTCGGCGGTGTCCCCGTCGAGCAGGACGGTGCCGTCCCCGTTGATGAATCCGGCCGGGCGCATGGTGCCGCCGTGGTCCAGCCACAGCTGGTAGGTCGTGCCCGGGGCCGGGGCGGGCAGGCCGCCGGCGGTGAAGACGGCCCGGTGCTGCCGGTCGGAGGAGACGACGGAGGTCAGGGCCCCGTTGGCGGCCCGGGCGCGGACCGTGCGGGCGTCCGGGGCCGCCAGGACGCGGCCGGTCTGGTCCAGACGCTGTTCGCTCTGCCGGGCCCGCTGCTCCAGCCGCTGCTTCTCCTGGTCCTGCCGGACGGCGAGGCCGGCGAGCGAGGCCGCGGCGGCCAGGCTCGCGGCCAGGGCGAGCGGGAGGGCCCTGCGGCGCAGCGTGCCGCGCCAGGAGACCGCGGCGGCGGGGACCCTGGGCGGGAGCTGGCGCACGTGATCGACGGCGGCCAGGGTCCGCTGCTTCATCGCGGCGGGCGCGGCCCGGGCCGCGGAGGCGGCCAGACGTGCGGCGGTGGCCCGGAAGTCGGCCACGTCCTGCCGGCAGGCGTCACACCCGGGCAGGTGGGCGGCGAACGTCTCGCGCTCGCCGGGGTCGAGGGCGTCCAGCGCGTACGCGGCGGCCAGGACGTGGACGTCGGTTGCGTGGTGGTTGTTCACGTGGTCACCCCCATGCAGTCGCGGAGCCGGATCAACCCGTCGCGCATGCGTGTCTTGATGGTGGGAAGCGGCGTGCGAAGTGCCTGGGCGACTTCACGGTAGGTCAGGCCCCCGTAGTAGGCGAGGGTGACCGCCTGGTGCTGGAGCTCGGTCAGGCCGCGCAGGCAGCGGCGTACCTGCTCGCCCTCCAGCCGGGTCTCGACCTGCTCGGCGACCTCGTCGAACGCCGTCCGGTGCTCGCGGGCGGCCTGGGCGTTGTCGCGGTCGACGGCCGCCTGGGCCGAGCGGACGCGGTCGACGGCCCTGCGGTGGGCGACGGTCGCCGCCCAGGTGGCCACGCTGCCCGCGTCGGGCCGGTAGCGGGCCGCCTGCCGCCACAGGTCGATCATGACCTCCTGGGCGACCTCCTCCGACTGGGCCCGGTCGCGTACGACCTTGGTCACGATCCCGAAGACCATGGGGGCGAGCGCGTCGTACAGGACCGAGAAGGCCTGCTTGTCGCCGCGTGCGACCTGCCCCATCACCTCGGCGAGGTCGGCGGGGGCGGCGTGCGCGGCCTGCGCGGCGCCGGCGGACGGGAGGGGCCGGTTCACCGGGCGGGCTCCGGCCTCGGCGACCGGGCGCAGGGGCGGGCGGGGCCGGCCTCCCGGGGGCGGGGTGTCCATCGCATCGCAGTCCTTCGTCCTCGGGGCGGTACCGGGCCGCCGTCCTCGGGGCGGTCCGGCCGCACCGCCGTGCGGGTGCCTTCGACCGGTACTTCGTAGCGGAGGCGCGTACGGATGGGGCGGGCTTTTGTCACCAGTGGCAGAAGAGTCGGCTCCGCCGCCGGTCGCGTCTTGCGCGCTTCGGCCGCGGGAGGAGCGGAAGGGCGGCGCCCGTCACTCGTATGGGTGACAGGCCAATCCGCCGGACGGCCGGGGCCGAATGCCGGGTGTGAACAGCTTCCGCAGCACCTCCTCCCGCACCGCCCGTGGCGCGGTGGCCGGACTCCTGGCCGCGTTCACCGCGCTCGCCGTGGCCGAGCTCGCGGCGGGCCTGGTGCGTCCGGCCGCGGGACCGGTGACGGTGGTCGGCGGTGCGGTCGTCGACAGGACTCCCGCCGCGGTGAAGGACTTCGCGATCCGTGCCTTCGGCGAGGACGACAAGACCGTGCTCCGGCTCGGCATCCTGCTCGCTCTGGCCGGTTTCGCCGTCGTGCTCGGGATCCTGTCGCTGCGGTACCGGCGTACGGGGGCGGCATCGGTCGTGCTGTTCGGTCTCGTCGGCGCGTCAGCGGCCCTGGGCAGGCCCGACTCCGAGGGCGCCGCTGATGCGCTGCCCTCGCTCGCCGGTGCCCTCGTGGGCGCGGCCGTCCTGTTCGTGCTGGCGGGCAGGGCCGCTCCCGCCGGCTCCCCGCCGGGGGACGGGGGCGCCGGGGGCGGCTGGAGCCGGCGGGGGTTCCTCGCCGCGGCGGCCGTGTCCGCCGCGGCCGCCACCGCCGCCGGGGTGGCCGGCCGCGCCCTGTCCGGGCGGCGCGGCCGGGGCGCCGTGGCCTCCCGCGACGGCCTGGTCCTGCCCGCCCCCGCCTCGCCCGCTCCGGCGCTTGCGGCCGCGGCGCAGCTGGAGGTGCCCGGGATCAGCCCGTTCACGACCCCCGGCCGGGACTTCTACCGGGTCGACACGGCCCTGGTCGTCCCGCTGGTCGACGCCGGCACCTGGCGCCTGAGGATCCGCGGCGAGGGCGTGGCCCGGCCGCGTGACTACACCCTCGCCCAGCTGCTCGCCCGCCCGCTGATCGAACGCGACATCACCCTGACGTGCGTGTCCAACGAGGTGGGCGGCCCCTACGTCGGCACAGCCCGCTGGCTGGGTGTGCCCCTGGCCGGCCTGCTCGCCGCTTGCGGCGTCAGGCCGCCGTCGCAGGGCGGCCCGGCCGACCAGCTGGTGGCCCGCTCCGTGGACGGCATGACGCTCGGCTCCCCGGTGGAGGACGTCATGGACGGCCGCGACGCGATGCTCGCCGTCGGCATGAACGGCGAACCCCTGCCCTTCGACCACGGCTTCCCCGTCCGCATGATCGTCCCCGGCCTGTACGGATACGTGTCCGCCTGCAAGTGGATCACCGACCTCGAAGTGACCACCTTCGACGCCTACGACCCGTACTGGGTCAAGCGGAAGTGGGCCCGCCGCGCGCCCGTCAAGACCCAGGCCCGCATCGACACGCCGAAGCCCTTCGCCCGCCCCGCCGCCGGCACCGTGGTGATCGCCGGGGTGGCCTGGGCCCAGCACCGCGGCATCACCCGGGTCGAGGTGAGCGTCGACGACGGTCCCTGGCAGGACGCCGACCTCGCCGCCGCGGGCCCCGTCGACGCCTGGCGCCAGTGGTCCTACCGCTGGCAGGCCGCCCCCGGCGGGCACACGATCACCGTCCGCGCCACCGACGGCACCGGAGCGGTGCAGACCGAGCGCAGGGCCCGGACCGTCCCCGACGGGGCGAGCGGCCGGCACAGCGTCTTCGTCACCGTCCCCTGAGACCACCGGACCCGCCCCGGCGGGCGGGTCCGGCAGCAGCACCCCGAGCAGTTCGAAACCGCCCTTCCCAGGAGGAACCGATCATGAACAGCCTGCAGATCCGCCGTACCGGTGCCGCCGTGGCCGCAGCCGTCCTACTGCCGTTCTCGCTGACCGCCTGCAGCGACTCCCCGGCCGACCCCCAGGCCGGCGCCACCGCTGCGGCCGGCGACCCGGCCGGGGCCGGCGGGAGCACGCCCGCCGACGCGCTGCCCGTGGACCAGCCCTTCGGCCCGGCCTGCGCCGGCGTCCCCAAGGAGGGGGCGGGCTCCTTCGACGGCATGGCCAAGGACCCCGTCGCCACCGCAGCCTCCAACAATCCGGCGCTGTCCACCCTGGTCGCCGCGGTCAAGAAGGCCGGACTCGTCGACACCCTCAACAACGCCAAGGACCTCACCGTCTTCGCCCCGACGAACGAGGCCTTCGCGAAGATCCCCAAGGCCGACCTCGACAAGGTCCTCGCGGACAAGGCCACCTTGACCAAGATCCTCACCTACCACGTCGTCGGCCGGAAGCTCACCCCCGTGCAGCTGGAGAACGGCAGCTTCGAGACCCTCCAGAAGGGCACGGTCACCACCAGCGGCTCCGGTGAGTCCTACAAGGTGAACGACACCTCGAACGTGGTCTGCGGCAACGTCAGGACCGCCAACGCCAACGTCTACATCGTCGACACCGTCCTGATGCCGAAGTAGCGCCCGGCGGGCGCCCGGCGCGTGCGAGGGCGGCCCGGACCCCGTGGGAAGGCGGCGGGGACCGGGCCGCCCGCCGTCCCCACGGCCACGGAGCGGGCCTTCGGGCCCGGGGCCGTCTACGCGGGGGCCGGCAGGGTCAGTTCGAAGCGGCAGCCGCCGGGCACGTTGTGGACGTCGGCGT
Source organism: Streptomyces sp. NPDC093801 (assembly GCF_040701585.1). Classification (NCBI taxonomy): domain Bacteria; kingdom Bacillati; phylum Actinomycetota; class Actinomycetes; order Kitasatosporales; family Streptomycetaceae; genus Streptomyces; species Streptomyces sp. NPDC093801. The sequence continues at coordinate 155,416 of NZ_JBFBDP010000019.1, forward strand.
GCCCGGAGTGGGCCTCGACGATGCCCCGGACGATGGCCAGCCCCAGCCCCGCACCCGAGGGCGGGGTGCGCGCCGGTGACCCGCGCCAGCCGGTGTCGAAGACACGGGGCAGGTCCTCCTCCGGGATCCCCCCGCAGGCGTCGGTGACGGACAGGACCACCGCGTCCGCGCGGCGCTCGGCGGCGACCGCGACGGTGCCGTCGGCCGGGGTGTGGCGGATGGCGTTGACCAGCAGGTTCGACAGCACCCGCGTCATCTCCTTGCCGTCGACCTCCACCGGGAGCGGTTCCACTCCCCCGCCCACCAGCCGCACCCCCTGCGCGCGGGCCAGGGCGTCGGCGCCCGCGAGCGCGTCGCCCACCAGGTCGTAGAGGGACATCCGGGTCGGGCTCAGGGAGAGCGCGCCGGCGTGGATGCGGGAGAGCTCGAACAGGTCGGTGACCATGGAGTTGAGGCGTTCCACCTCGGCGCGCATCTGCTGGTGGTAGCGGGCCGGATCGGCCGCCATCCCGTCCTCCAGGGCCTCCGACATCGCGCGCAGCCCGGCCAGCGGGGTCCGCAGGTCGTGCGAGATCCAGGCCACGAGCTCGCGGCGCGAGGTCTCCAGCGCGCGCTCGCGTGCGCGCGAGGCGGCGAGGCGTTCGGCGGTGGCGGCCAGTTCGCGGCTGAGCGCCGCGAGTTCGGCGGGGGCCGGTGCGGCGGGCGCGGCGAAGGTGCCCTCCTGCCCGAAGTCACGGGCCGCGCCGACGAGTTCCCGGCAGCTCCGCACGACCTGCCGGCCCAGCAGCAGGGCGGTGCCGAGCGATACGGCGGCGGCCATCGCCACGACCGTGGTCACCACGCCGAGGTCGTGGGAGGACAGGAACATCGCCCACGCCACGGAGAGGGTCCCGGCGAGCATCGCGGACACGGCGACCGCCGCCACGACGGTGAGGGACACGGCGATGCTCCGCCGGCGCAGTGTCCGCAGCGCGACCGCGCCGAGCAGCCCGGTGGCGGCCGCGCCGAGGAAGGCGTACAGGGCGATCAGCAGCAGGTCACGCACGGCTGCCCTCCTCCAGGCTCCCGGCCGCGGCGGGCAGCGGCCCGCCGGACGGGTACGGGCCCGGCTCGAAGCGGTACCCGGCGCCCCAGACCGTCCGGATCAGCTGCGGGTCGGCCGGATCGTCCTCGATCTTGGCCCGCAGCCGGCGGACGTGCACGGTGACCGTGGAGAGGTCGCCGAAGTCCCATCCCCAGACCTCGCGCATCAGACGTTCCCGGTCGCAGACCTGGCCGGGATGGCGCAGGAAGTAGACGAGGAGGTCGAACTCCCTCAGGGTGAGGGGGAGTTCCAGCCCCTGCTTCGTCGCCCGGCGGGCGGCGGGGTCCACGGCCAGGCCGGCGGCCGCGAGCAGGGACGCCCCGGCGGGGGCCGCCGCCGACGCCCTGCGCAGCACCGACCGCACGCGCAGGACCAGTTCGCGCGGGCTGAAGGGCTTCGTCACGTAGTCGTCCGCACCCACCTCCAGCCCCAGGATCCGGTCGTCCTCGTCGCCGCGCGCGGTGAGCATCACCACGGGTACGGAAGGACTCCCGTCCGGCCTCGCCCGCAGCCGGCGGCAGACCTCCAGGCCGTCCATGCCGGGCAGCATGAGGTCCAGGACGACGAGGTCCGGCCGGTGCCGGGCCGCGGCGTCGAGGGCGGCCGGACCGTCCGCGGCGCGGTCCACGGTGAACCCGGCCCGCTCCAGGTAGCCGGTCACGACTTCCGAGACGGTCGGGTCGTCGTCCACCACCAGGACGCGGCCGGTGATGTCTGCGCGGGGACGGCCGGGGTCGGCCTCGGTGCTGGGTGCCATGCCTCCAGGGTGACACCGAACCGTCGGGGAGCGGCCCCGGGGCTGCCGCCGTACGGCGCGGTGTCCGCGTTTCGTAAGGTCTCGGACCGCCCCCGGCGGCCGTCCGGTTCCTACGGTGGGGAGGGTGACTTCTTCTGCCTGCGGTCCGCTCAGCGCGGACCTCGTACTGCCCTGCCTCGACGAGGCGGAGGCCCTGCCCTGGGTGCTGGCACGGGTGCCGGCCGGATGGCGGGCCATCGTCGTCGACAACGGCTCCACCGACGGCTCGGCCGACATCGCCCGCGGCCTCGGCGCCACCGTCGTGCACGAGACCCGGCGCGGCTTCGGGGCCGCCTGCCACGCGGGGCTGCTCGCCGCCCGCGCCGAGCTGGTCTGCTTCTGCGACTGCGACGCCTCCCTGGACCCCGGCCTGCTCGCCCCCATGGCCGCGCGGGTCGCCGCGGGCGAGACGGACCTGCTGCTGGGCCGCCGCCGCCCGCGGGGCCGCGGAGCCTGGCCCGCCCATGCCCGGGCCGGGAACATCGCCCTGTCCCGGATGCTGCGCCGCCGCACCGGCCTGCGGCTGCACGACCTGGGGCCGATGCGGGTCGCGCGCCGCGAGGCGCTGCTCGGCCTGGAGCTGACCGACCGGCGCAGCGGATACCCGCTCCAGATGGTCGTCCGGGCGGCCGACGCGGGATGGCGGGTCGCCGAGACGGACGTGCCGTACCTGCCCAGGTCGGGGAAGTCCAAGGTCACCGGGACCTGGCGGGGCACCTGGCACGCCGTCCGCGACATGCGCCGGGTCCTGGCCGAGCCGCCGGCCGCCCGGCCCGCACCGGCCAGGGGGAGCCGCGCATGAGCACCCTCCTCGTCATCGCCAAGTCCCCGGTCGCCGGGCGGGTGAAGACCCGCCTGACCACCCGGTTCACCCCGCAGCAGGCGGCCGACCTGGCAGCGGCCGCACTCGCGGACACGCTCGACGCGGTCCTCGCCACCACGGCCCACCGCCGGGTCCTGGTCCTGGACGGGCGGCCGGGCCCCTGGGTCCCGGCCGGAATCGAGGTCGCCCCGCAGTGCGCCGGCGGCCTGGACGTCCGGCTGGCCGCGGCGTTCGCCCTGGCCGACGGACCGGCGCTGCTGATCGGTATGGACACCCCGCAGGTCACCCCCGGCCTCCTCGCGGCCGGGCTCGACTTCGAGGAGGCGGACGCCCGGTACGGGCCCGCCGACGACGGCGGGTTCTGGGCCCTCGGCCTCGCCGACCCCGACCCGGCCCTCCTGCTCGGCGTCCCCATGTCCGTGGCGCACACCGGGGAGGTGCAGCGCCGGCGGCTGACCGGTGCGGGGCTGGCCGTACGGGACCTGCCCGGGCTCTGCGACGTGGACACGCCCGCCGATGCGCAGCGGGTCGCCGCGGCCGCACCGTGGACCCGCTTCGCCGCACTGCACTCCGACCTGTGCGCGGTCGCGCGATGACGGCCCAGCTCACCGAGTCGGCCGCGCGGGCCTGGCGGGCCGACCCGTACGCCGATGCGCTGCGCGCCGGCCGGGGACCGCTCTACCTGCGGCGTCACGACGGCTGGCTGCTCCCGCTCGACGTCGAACGCTGGTGCGCCGGACCGGACCCGGCCGACGAGACCGTGCTGGCCCGGTGTACGGGTCCCGTCCTCGACGTCGGCTGCGGACCCGGCCGCCTGGTGGCCGCCCTCGCCGGGCTCGGGCACACCGCACTCGGCGTGGACGTCACCCCCGAGGCGGTGGCCCGTACGGTCCGGGCCGGCGGCAGCGCCCTGTGCCGGTCGGTCTTCGACCCGCTCCCCGGCGAAGGGGGCTGGGGCACGGTCCTGCTCATGGACGGCAACATCGGCATCGGCGGCGATCCGGGCCGCCTGCTGCGCCGGGCGGGCGAGCTGACCGTGCCCGGCGGCTCCCTGCTGGTCGAGGTGGCGACCGCCGATGTCGACGAGCGCGTCGAGGTCCACGTCGAGGACGGCGGCGGCGGCCGCGGAGCTTCCTTCTGGTGGGCCCGGCTCGGCGCCCGGGCCCTGTGCGCCGGGGCGAGGACCGCGGGCTGGACCCCGTACGACACCTGGCAGGTCGCGGGGAGGCGGTTCGTGCACCTCACCCGCTGACCTGTGCGCGACACAGGACCGCCGGGGCCGGAATCCGCACGCGATGCGGATTCCGGCCCCGGCGGTTCCCGTACGGGCCTTGCGTCAGGCCCGGCGGCCGGCCCGGCGCCTCGGGGCGATCCGGGCACTCAGGGCACTCAGGGCCGCGTGGACGGCGGTGAACAGCGCGACGGCCGCGAGGGCGAGCAGCCAGTTGCGCAGGTAATCGAGCGGCAGGACCGTGGGGTTGGCCACGCCGCCGGGGCGCAGGAGCGGGGGGAGGGCGATCGCCGTCAAGGAGCCCGCGACGATCAGGGCCGCACGCGGGACCCCGCGCCGGCGCGGACCCGCGGCGGCCGTGAGGGCGCCGATCGCGATCACGAGCGGCGCGACGAACCCGTCGTGCACCACGACCGCTCCCCCGAGCCAGACGGCGATCCGCCACGGCTCGGGCTGCCGCAGCAGCAGCCACCCGCCCCAGGCGGCGAGCGCCAGCCCGAGTCCGCCCGTCACGGCTCGCCATGCCCCTGCACGACGTCCTGATTCACGACGTCCCACTCCACGACGTCCCACTGCACGGCCTCCCACTGCACGGCCTCCCACTGCGCGGCCTCCCCTCACAGGACCTCCAGCCGGCCGACCCACTTGGTCTGCAGCACACCGGGCCGGTTCGGCGCGATGATCCGCGCCGGATAGCCGTGGTCCAGGGACAGCACCTCGCCGTTCAGCCGCAGCGCCAGCAGGGTGAGCGGGTCCTGCGCGTAGAGCCGGCCCATCTCCATCACCCGGTAGGCGCCCGCCGCCTCCAGGGAGACCACCCGGGCCCGCGAGCCCGGGCCGCCTCCCGCGCGTTCCAGGAGGTCGCGCACCCGCACCCCGGCCCAGTGCGCGGACTTGCTCCAGCCCTCGACGCAGGCGAGGGGCAGGACCGCCTCGTACTGGGGCATCGCGCGCAGCTCCTCCAGCGTCAGCGTGACGGGACGCGGCCCGTCCACGGTCAGCCGCCAGTCGGCCGTCGAGATCCGGGTGACGCCCGCGGCGGCGGCCGTCCGGTTCACCGGCAGCCCCTGGAGCCCGTGGGCGGGGCTGCGCGGGCCGAACAGCTCGAGCGGGCCGAGCGCGGTGACGGACTGGCCGGCCGTGGTCAGCGTCACGGATCCGACCGCGGCCGTGACGCCGAGGAGGAACCGGCGCCGGTCGGGCCCGTCGGCCTCGGGCAGGGACAGGGTGCCGGGAGAACGGCGGGTGAAGTGGTCGCGGATCGCCGGCCATTGGACGGCGAGGTGCAGGAGCAGGGAGCCGAGCAGGAGCCAGGCGACGGCGTAGTGCACGGCGACGAAGTCGAAGGGCCACGGGTACCACTGGAAGGTGTTCAGCAGTCCGGTGGACAGTTCGAACAGGGCGGCCGCCACGAGCCCGGCCACGGAGATCCGCTCCAGGGCGTGGAGCACGGAGCGCACCGGGGGCCAGGCGAACAGCCTCGGGTAGACCGCCCACAACTTCGCCGACAGGAGGGGGATCGCCGCGGTCCCGGACGCCACGTGCAGGCCCTGGGTGAGCCGGTAGCCCCAGTACGGGCGGCTCGGCAACCGGTCGGCCAGCCATCCCGGCGGGTGCTGGAGGAAGTGGCTCAGGACACCGGTCGCGAAGCAGAGGACCATGGCCAGGCCGAGGAAGCGGCCGATCGCGGTCGCCGTACGGGCATCGTGGAGGCGCGCCTTGAAGGTGACGGGCGGCCCCGGAAGCAGGGTGAGACGCATGCCCCCCATCACAACCCGGACGGGGCCCGCTCGGGGTGCCCGAACTCCTTACGGAACACGGACGCCCGCACCGCCGGCGGCCGTGGGAGGGCCGTCGTCTGGAACGCTTTCGCAGGTGAAGCCGCTCACCCCTCGCACCGCTCCGGCCGCCACCGGCCTCGCCGTCGCCGCCCTCGCCGCCCTCACCGCGGTACTCACCCTCACCGTCCGGTACGGCGGCTCCTTGAGCGGCCCCGTCGCCCTGTTCCGGTGGTACGCCGCCTGCTGGGCGCTCTTCGCCGCCGCCCTGTGGGCGCTGCGCCGGGTCCCGGCCCGGCGCCTCGTCCCGCTGATCGCGGCGGGGGCCGTCGCGATCACGGCGACCGGGCTGCTGGGGCCGCCCCGGACCAGCAGCGACTCCTACCGCTACGTCTGGGACGGCCGCGTCCAGTCCGCCGGCGTCTCCCCGTACGACCACGCCCCGCAGGACCCGGCCCTCGCCCGGCTGCGCGACCCCTGGCTCTTCCCCACCGGAACCCCCTGCAAGGGCCGCGACCTCGCCCAGATCCCCCCTGCCGGCGGCACACCCCGGTGCACCCGCATCAACCGGCCCGCCGTCCACACCATCTACCCTCCCGTCGCCGAGGCGTACTTCCTGACCGTCGACCGCCTCTCCCCCGCCGGCGCCCGGCACAAGCCGGTCCAGATCGGCGCGGCCCTGACCTCGCTCGGGGTGACGGGCGTGGTCCTCCTCATCCTCCGGCGGCGCCGGGGGGACCCCCGCCGAGCCGCGTACTGGGCCTGGTGCCCGGCCGTCCCCCTGGAGGCGGTCAACAACGCCCACGTCGACGTGCTGGGCACGCTCCTCGCCGTCGCCGGACTCGGCCTCGTCGCCTCCCGGGCGCTGGGCCGGCGGGCGGCGGGCGGCGTGCTGATCGGCGCCGCCGTCGCCACGAAGCTGATGCCGGCCGTCGTCCTGCCCGGCGCCCTGTCCGGGGTCCGCCGCGTCCGCGACGCGGCCGCGGTCCTGCTGCCGGCAGCGGCCTTCGCGGTCCTCGCCTACCTCCCCTACGTCCTGCTCTCGCACGGCTCGGTCTTCGGCTACCTCGGCGGCTACGTGGCGGAGGAAGGCTACGACGACCCCTCGGCCGGGGCCCGGTACTCGCTCCTGCGCCTGGTCCTGCCCGACAGCTGGGCGCTGCCCGTGCTGGTCGCCGTCATCGTGTCCGTCTCCCTGTACGTGATGCGGCGGGGCGACCCCCGGCGCCCCTGGAGCGGCGCCCTGCTGGTCACCGGCTGGTCCTTCCTCCTCCTGACCCCCGGCTACTCCTGGTACGCCCTGCTCCTGATCGCGCTCGTCGCCCTGGACGGGCGCTGGGAATGGCTGGGCGTCCCCCTCGCGGGCGCCGCCGTCTACGTCCTCGGCCCGACCTTCGGCTACCACACCGCCCTGGCCGACCTCGCCTACGGCTCGGCCGCCGCCCTGGTCCTCACGATGAGCCTCGTCCGCCGACGACCCGCGCGCCGAGCGTCCGCCGCCCCGGCCGGGTCGCCCTGATCGTGCGGAAGACGTCCGGTGCGCGCTTACCCACACCTGCTGCCCGATCCGGCCTGAACCGCGGTGCTGCGCCGCCGTGTTCGTGGCCTCCGTCACCGATCACCGGCGGATGGAACCGCGGTCACCGCCCGCCGGGGAGGGCCGGAGCCGCTCACCGCCGGTCGCGCCCTCGGAGCGGGCCCGCCGGAGGCGTACGCTGACTTCCTGTCAGGCAATGCGGCGCGGGGCGGGCTGGGGGCGGATTGATGCTGACGTGGATCGAGGCCGTGGCGGCCGGGGCGGGTGGTGGACTGATCGCCGAAGCGGTCGTCACCTACGGACGATTACGCGGGTGGCAGGAGGCCCGGCACGCGGCGCGGGCGTCGGAGCAACCGCTCCCCCCGCTCGACAGGTTCGTCGATCCCCTCGCGGACTCGCTCGCCGCACTCGTGCGCGTGGCACTGGGAGGAGCGGCCGGGTGGCTGCTGCACACCGAGGTCACCGGTATCTACGCGGCGGTGACCGTGGGGGCCTCCGCCCCGGCACTGCTGGCCCAGATCGGCCGCGCGAGCACACCGGCCGAGGCGCTGCGCTCCCCTGCGGAGGCTCCACCGCAGCCTCCGCCCCCGGTGGGTCACGCGGGAACGGCTCCCGTCCCCGGGGAGGCGTCGTCATGACCCTCGGGTCGGTCGCCCGCCGCTCCTGGCGTTCGTTCACCGGCGTCCCAGTCGCCCACCGGCCCCCGACGGGGAACCGCACCCGCGCGGGCCGCACCCTGCGGCAGCGGGTCTGGGCCTCGTTCACCGGCGCGGACCTGCCGGCCGCGCCGCTCGCCACCGAGACCTTCCTTCCGACCTCGTCGGCCGGGAACCGCCCTGCCGTTCCCGGGGACGCGCGCGACGGGTCACGCCCCCGGCCGCTCGCTCCGGGCTGGTTCCCCCTCCCACGGCTCCCGCAGGCCGACGGTCTGGCCGCCGCGGGAGGCGACACCGTGCTGCTGGAGGCGTCGTCCCCGGACTCCACCGCCCGGTTCCTCCTGCACGGGCACCGGGACCCCGTACCCGGGTACAGCCTGGAACTCGTCGTACTCGGAGCCGCAGGCGTCGCTCCCCTCATGACGGCGGTCAGGTACGCGGACGAGGACGGTTCCGAGCGGCTGCTGCTCGTGCCCGTGGTACGGGGGCGTTTCGGCCCCGCCGCCTCGTACGTCCGGCTCGCCGGCTACGCCGGCGGGGGATGGGCGGCGTCCCTGTCGGGACCGGTGGCTCCGGACAGTACGTGGGACGTCGCGACGGTCGCCCTTTCGGTCGCTGCCTGCCTCAACGAGGCGACCCGTGACGCCTGGCGCGAGGTGCGGGCCCTCATCGTCGATCCCGGTCTGCGTCGCGTCATCGACCGGGAGCTGCCGTGACCGGGCCGGCGGCACCCCGGAATCGCGCCGGTGCCCGGAAGGCCGCCCCCGCGGCCCGGGCCGCGGTCGAGAAGGTGCTGGATCGGGCATCCGGCCCGCAGGCCGCGGTGCGGGAGCTGCTGGGCGAGTCGGCGCTGTGGTGGGGCTGTTGCAGCGAGGCGGTGCGCGACGATCCGGACTGGCTCGCCGGCCCGGACTGCGAGGAACTGCGCGCCTGGCTCGCGGCGACCGCGTCGGACCAGGAACACGCGGCGGCGGCGCGCGCCGGTCACCCCCTCCTCCTGGCCAGGGCGCTCGTCGCGCCGAGGAGCGGTGCAGGGGAGCACGACGGCGCGCTCGTACGGCTGCTCGACGCATGGGAGGGCAGCGGACTGCTGGCCCCCGAAGCCGCTCCCGGACCCCCGGAGCCCTCCGGGAAGGACCTCGCCGAGCTGTCGCCCCCTCTCGCGGGGGCGGTCGACGCGCTCCTGCGACGGAGCCGGCGGCTGCGCCACGACGCGGTCGCGCCCGGGGCGTCGCCGGCTGCCGAGGGGCTGTTGGTGATCGCCGCGCTCATGATGGCGGGCATCTCACCGCGCCGGCGCCCTGTCGTGCGGGTCCCCGTGGTCTTCGGCCGCTCCCCCGGGCGGGGCGGAGGGACCCCGGCAGCCGAGGGCGCCACCGGCATCCTGGAACTGCGCGAGTTCGCCCCCGGGCCGGCGGGGCTGTACCCCGACCCGCGGACGATGGACGGGGTGCGCAGCCCGAACGGCCGGTTCGCCTCCGCGCTGGGCACGGCCTGGCGCCTGGCCGGTGCACGGGCCGAGGGCCGCTGCGTGGTGTGGCGGATCGTCCTGTCGGACGAGCCCTCCGCCCCGGAACGGATCGAGGGACCTTCCCTCGGCGTCGCCTTCGCCCTCGGGCTGCGCGCCCTGCTGCGCGGCCGGCCCCGTGCGGGCCGGCTGCGGGACGTCTTCTACGGACTGCGCCCGCGCACCGTGGTGACCGGAGCCCTGGACGCCGACGGCCGCCTGCTGCGGGTCGCCGGCCTGGAGGCGAAGCTGCTGGCCGCACGCAGCAAGGGCTTCCGCCTGGTGGCACCCGAGCCGAACCGGCTCGAAGTCTCCGCGACCGCTCCCCTTCCCGGTGACGTACGGTTCGCCGCCACCCTGCGCGAGGCCGACCGGTACGCACGGCAGTTCCGCACCGGCCGCATCGCCGTCACGGCGCTCGTCCTCGCCGCCCTGACGGCGGGGGGACTCGCCCTCCACCAGCGCGACGTCGCCCGGACCGAGCAGCAGACCGCGCTGGTCAGCCAGGTCGCCGCACGAGCGGAGCAGCTGCGCGCCACCGACCCGTCCCTCGCGGCCAGGGCCGACATCGAGGCGTACCGGCTGAGTCCCACCGGGGAACACCGCACGCGCCTGGTCGAGGACGCGAACAAGCCGCTGTCCACCGTCCTGAGCGCTTTCTCCTCCACTACCGGCACGGTGGCGTTCAGCCCGGACGGCCGCACCCTGGCCGCGGCCGGCCACGACGACGCCAAGGACACGGGCGTGGTGCGGTTCTGGGACATGACGGATCCGCCGCGTCCGGTCCCGCTCGGCGAGCCCCTCCGGGTTCCGGGCGCGGCCTGGATGGTGTTCAGCCCCGACGGACGCACCCTCGCCACCGCCTCCGGTCCGGTCCCGGGCCAAGAGGGCGTACGCCTGTGGGACGTCACGGACCCGTCCCACCCCCGCGCGCTCGGCAGCGCCCTGGCCCACACCGCCGGCGGCAGCCCCCTGGCGTTCAGCGCCGACGGGCACACGCTCGCCACCGGCACCGACAGCTACACGGAGGAACGGCTGTGGGACGTGCGGGACCCCGCCCACCCGGTCCCCCTGGGCGAGCCCCTCACGCACCGGTCCGCGGTCAACGTCGTCACGTTCAGCCCTGACGGCCGGTCCCTCGTCACCTCCTCCGTGGACGACGGCGCACGGATGTGGAACACCACGGATCCCGCCCGTCCCGTCCTGCGGGGCACGTTCTGGACCGCTCTCGGCGCCGCGCTGTTCACCCCGGACGGCCGCACCCTCGCCATCGGCCACGACGGCGCCGTACAGCTTCTGAACGTGACCGACCCGGGGCACGTGGTCGCACTGGGCGGTCCCGTGACCAGCTTCCTCGGCGACATCAGGGCGATGACGCTGAGCGCGGACGGCCGCACCCTCGCCACCCCCGGCGGTGAGCGGACGTTCCGGCTGTGGAACATCGCCGACCCCGCCCATCCGACATCCCTCGCTCCGCCCATGGCCGGCCAGAGCATGGCCGCCATGTCGTTCGCCCGCGACGGCCGCACCGTCGCCACCACCAGCGGTGACCGCACGGTACGGCTCTGGCACCTGCCGACCGCCCTGCTCACCGGCCACACCGCGGTCGTCACCTCGACCGTGCCCGCTCCCGACGGCCGCATCCTCGCCTCGGCCTCCAACGACCGCTCCGTCTGGCTGTGGAACACCGCGGACCCGGCCCGCGCCGCTCCCCTCAGCCTGATCAAGGACTTCAGCAACACCGTCATATCGCTGGCGTTCAGCCCCGACAGCCGCACCCTCGCCACCCTCGCCAACGGCGAGAGGCACGTGATCCTCTGGAACCTCCAGGAACCGGCCAAACCCGTCCTCCTCGCGCAGATCGACGTCGCGCTGGGCGCCGGAACCGCCGTCTCCTCGGTGGGGTTCAGCCCCGACGGACGGACCCTCGCCGCTGCCATCGGCACCCTCGCCGGCGGCGAGCACGGCGTGAGGTTCTGGGACGTGTCGGAGCCCGCGCGTCCCCGGCCACGCGGCATGCCCCTCACCACGGACGGCGACAGCACCGCCCTCGGGATGGCGACCGGCTTCGCCTTCAGCTCCGACGGGCGCACCCTCGTCGTCGCGGACCGCTACACCGCCCACACGGTGCAGTTGTGGGACGTGACCGATCCGGACCATCCGATCCGCTCCGGGCCGCCCATCGCCGGCGGCGCACGGCTGATGGCCCTCAGCCCGGACGGGCGCACCCTGGCCAGGATCGGTTCGGCCTGGATCAGCGGCGGCCCGGGCGACGGCGACCTCACGTTGTGGGACATCTCCGACCACGACCACCCCCGGCTCCTCGGGCCGCCGCTGGGCGGCTACGCCGGCGACGTCACCGCCCTGGCCTTCGGCCCCGACGGACGCACCCTGGCCACCGGCACAGACGGCGTACGCCTGTGGAACGTCGCGGACCCGGCCCACCCTGCGCCGATCGGCCACCCCCTCGCCATCGGCACGGCCCGACTGACCTCGCTGGCGTACGTCCCGCACCACGGCGAGACCCTGGCCACCGGCGGATGGGACAACACGGTCCGGCTGTGGCCGCTGGCCGTGGAGGACGGCGTCCGGCACATCTGCGCGCACACCGACACCCCGACCCGGCCGCAGTGGCAGCAGTACCTGCCCATGCTCCCGTACCACTCCACGTGCGGCTGACGGGGCAGCCCACCGGTGGGACGACGGCGTCGGCCGGCGGGTGTCGCGACGCGCGCGGGCCCGGGGCGGCGTACGCTCGCCGGCGGGGGCTCGTGGCGGGCCGGGACCGCCCCGGACGGACGACACCGCGGGAGGGTCCATGACCGCGCTCGGTGACCTGATCGGCCTCGACGACCGCACCGTGCTGGTCGTGGGGCAGGAACTGGACGTGGAACACGGTCGGCCGGACGTCGGCAACGCCCTCGTGCACCGGGCGGGAGACACCCTCGTACTCGTCGACACCGGGGTCACGGAACCCTTCCGCACGGCCCTGCGGGACGCGGCCCGCCGGGTCGGCCCCTGGTCCCGGGCGTTGCTCCTGACCACGCACGGCCACCCCGACCACATCGGCAACAACGACCTCGTGGACGAGCTGGGCGTGCCGGCCGAGCACTACGTCCCGGCCCGCGAACTGGACCAGATGCGCGACCCCGTCGCCTACTGGGCGCGGGCCTTCGAGCGGATCGCCGCGTTCACGGAGCCGGGCGCGCCGCCCGAGCAGGCGGCGCGGAGACTGCTGTCCCTGTTCGAGCCGATGCGGCCCTTCGGCGCGTCGACCCGCACGTACGAGGAGCTGCCGCCGGAGCACATCCGCATCGGCTCGCTCCGCTTCTCCGGCTGGACCTTCGCCAACGGCGCGGTGCGGGTGGTGCGCAGCCAGGGCCACTGCGCCGGCCACGTGATCGTGCACCTGCGCGACTGCGGCGTGCTCCACCTGTCCGACGAGGGCAACGGCGCGTGCGGGGCGATGGCCGACGCCGACCAGGTGAAGATCCAGACCGTCCTGGGTGCGGTCGCGCGGCTGTTCGAGGAGGGCGGGGCCGCGCTGCTGACCGACGGGCACACCTTCGCGGTGCGGCGCGGCCCGGAGGCCGTGTCGTACCTCGACGGGCTGTTGGCGCAGGCGGTCGCCCTCCAGCGGGCGGCCCTGGACGCGACCCGCGGAACCCGCCGGGTCGAGCCGGGCGCCTTCGCCGCGGCGTACGCGAGGAGCGTCGTCGGCCTCGGCATCGGGGGCGCCAACCCGAACGCGATGTTCACGGCCATGATGGCGGTCAACCAGCTCCACGGCCTGGGCTTCCACCCGGACCCCGCCGACGCGTCCGCGCCCTGGTCGCGCCGCGGGGCGACCGAGCGGGGCTGAACGGTCGCGCAGGGGCCGCCGGCCGGGGAACAGGGGACGGGGGGCGGACGGAGCCGGCCGAACTGCCCGGCCGATTGCGGGAGATCGGGGTCCGCACGGGGAACCGCAGCGGACGCCGGGTGCGTCCCGACCGGATGTGACAAGAAATGATCTTCCTCCTGGCGCTCCGGCCGGGCCACCGCCGCACGCCGCACCCCCGCGGAGCGCGCCACCGCTCGGATTCGGACCGCCGGTTCCCCCTCCCCCCTTGCAACCGCCCACGGCGGCGGCCCGGAAGCGGGTGCGCCCGTTGACCGTGGCGGTGGCGACCCTGGGCGGTGCCATCGGCGGGTACCTCACGCACCTGATGGCCGCCAACGCCCGGGCCTACTGCGACGCGGGCTGGGAGGCGGGCGGCAAGTTCGAGATGTTCTTCCAGATGGTCCTGATGCTCGTCCCGGGCTGCGCGCTGCTCGCCGCGCTGGTCTGGTGGTTCGCCGGGCGCGTGAACCCGGCGGCGGGCGTGGCGGCGGTGGTGCTGGTCCTGGCGGTGGTGGCGGTCTGGTACTTCGCCACCCAGGGCACACCGGTCGGTACCCGCGGGGAATCCGGGCTGTGCGGTCCGGACAACGTGCCGCCGTGGTGGCCGGGCTGGCTGCCCTCCTGACCCTCCCGCGGCGGTCCGCCCGGGATCAATCGTCAACGCACGAGGGCCCCTCCCTCTCACGGAGGGGCCCTCGTGCCGCTCCTACCGGCCGTGCCGGCCCGTCGATCGCCGCTGCCGGTGCCCTACAGGGCGGGGTAGTCGGTGTAGCCGCGGGCGTCGCCGCCGTAGAACGTGGCCGTGTCCGGGGTGTTGTACGGGCCCTCGGCGCGCAGCCGGGCCGGGAGGTCGGGGTTGGCGATGAAGAGGCTGCCGAAGGCGACGACGTCGGCGACGCCCTCGTCGATCAGGCCGAGGGCGCGGTGGTCGGTGGGGCCCTCGGTGGCCGGGTTGAGGACCAGCCGGCCGGAGAACTGCTCGCGCAGTGCCAGGGTGATCTCGCGGGTGCCGGCGGGCTCCATGATGTGCAGGTACGCCAGGCCCAGCTGGTCGAGCTCCTTGACCAGGGCCTCGTACGCGGGCCGCGGGTCGGGCTCTTCGATGTCGTTGAAGCGGTTGCCGGGCGAGACGCGCAGTGCGGTGCGGTCGGCGCCGATCTCGGCGGCGACGGCCCTGACGACCTCGACGGCGAAGCGGATGCGGTTCTCGACGGTGCCGCCCCACTCGTCCGTGCGCCGGTTGCTGCCGGGGGCCAGGAACTGGTGGATCAGGTAGCCGTTGGCGCCGTGCAGCTCGACGCCGTCGAAGCCGGCCTCGATGGCGTTGCGGGCGGCGGTCGCGTAGTCGGCGACGGTCTCGCGCACCTCGGCGGCGGTCAGCTCGCGCGGGGTGACGAAGTCCTGGGGGCCGTCGGCGGTGAAGACCTGGCCCGTGGCGGCGACGGGAGAGGCGCCGACCGGTACGAGGCCTTCCGGCAGCAGGGACGGGTGGCCGATCCGGCCGGTGTGCATGAGCTGCGCGAAGATCCGGCCGCCGGCGGCGTGCACGGCGCCGGTGACCCGGCGCCAGCCCGCGACCTGCTCGGCACTGTGCAGACCGGGGGTGAACGGGTATCCCTGACCGACGACCGAGGGCTGGATCCCCTCGGAGATGACGAGCCCGGCCGAGGCGCGCTGGGCGTAGTACTCGGCCATGAGCTCCGTCGGGACCCCGCCCGCGGCCGCGCGGCTGCGGGTCATCGGAGCCATGGCGATGCGGTTGGCGAGCTCGGTGCCGCCGAGGCCGATCGACTCGAATGCGCTGGTCATGTCTGCCCTCACAAGATTATTTGGTCGGCCAATGATTGACCTCGACGCTCACCATACACCCATTCATTGGCCGACCAAGGTAAAATCTGACCAGGGTGCGTGGGAGATGCTGGAGCCCGGAACGCGAGCGGCCGACGACGGGACGAGGAGCGAACGATGACGACGCACGCCACGCAGGAGCGGGGCGGCACGGCGCCTCAGGCCTGTCCGGGGCCGCCGAGCGCGGTACTGGACGGGCCGGTCAGCCACGCCGTCAGCCGGGTGGCCCGGCTGCACCGCATCGCCGCGGGGCGGCTGCTGCGGGACCTTGGACTGCATCCGGGGCAGGAGTTCGTGATGATGCACCTGTGGGACAACGGGCCCGTGCGCCAGTCGGAGCTGATCAAGAGCGTGGGCCTGGATCCGTCCACCGTGACGAAGATGCTCCAGCGCCTGGAACAGGCGGGGCACGTCCGCCGCGGCCCCGACCCGGCCGACCGCCGCGCTTCCCTGGTGGAGGCCACGGAGAGCAGCTGCGGACTGCTCCAGCAGGTCCGGGAGGCCTGGGCCGAGCTGGAACGCCAGACCCTGGCAGCCCTCGACGACGCCGAGGGCGCCGAGCTGCTGCGGCTGCTGCAGAAGGTCGAGGGATCCCTGTGCACCCAGGCGGCGGGCGACCCGCAGTGCCGGGCGGAGGCCGCCGACGGCTGAGGCGCCGGGCCGGCGGGGTGGCGGCGGCTGAGGCGCCGGGCCGGCGGGGTGGCGGCGGCACGGCCCGTACGCGCGAGGGCGCCGCACGCGCGGGTCCCGTACGGGTTCCCGCGTGCGGCGCCCTCGGCGCACCCGCACCGGCCCCCGCCGGATGCAGGGGCCGGATGTCAGGGGTGACAGGGAGACAGGGAGACTGCCAGGGACGTCAGGAGAGCTTCACGGCGTCCGGGTTCTCCTTCAGCCAGGCGCGGACCGCCTCCTGCTCCTTGCCCTTGCCGGTCTGCTGGATCTTCGCCTCCAGCCCCGTGAGCTGCTCCTCGGTGAGCTTGAAGTCGCGCAGCCAGCGCGCCACCTCGGGCTCGTCCTCGGCGAAGCCCTTGCGGGCGAGCGTGTGGATGCCGTCGCCCTTGCCCCAGGCGCCCTTGGGGTCCTCCAGCTTGGTCAGCTCGTAGGAGGAGTACGCCCAGTGCGGGGACCACAGCACGACGGCGACGGGCTCCTTCTTCTCGTAGGCCCGCTTCAGCTCGGCGAGCATGCCGGGGGTCGAACCGTCGACGACCTGGTACTCGCCCTCCAGGCCGTACTGCTTGAGGACCTCGTCCTTGAGGATCGACATCTCGCCGGCGCTCGGCTCTATGCCGATGATCCTGCCCTTGAACCGGTCGGACTTGCCCTTGAGGTCGGCCAGGGAGCGCACGTCCTTCACGTACGAGGGGACGGACAGCTCCAGGGAGGTCGGGCCGTACCAGGAGCCGAGGTCCTCCAGCTTGTTCCCGTACTTCTGCCAGTACTGGGCGTGGGTGACGGGCAGCCAGGAGTCGGTCTGGAAGTCGATGCCGCCGCCGGCGAGGCCGGTGTAGAGCGCTCCGGCCTCCAGCTGGCGGGCGTCGACCTTGAAGCCGCGCTGTTCCAGGAGTTCCTTCCAGAGGAAGGTGGAGGCGATGCCCTCGTCCCAGGGGATGTAGCCGAGGGAGACGGTGCGGCCCTTGCCGGTGTTCGCGGCGCCGGCCGGGCCGGCGTGGGCCTCGCCGGATCCGGCGAAGGTGTTGAGGGCGCCCGCGGCCAGGGCCAGGACGACGACTCCGGTCACGGCGTGGGCGGGCTGGGGGCGGTGGCTCCACAGCCGGGCCACGCCGCCCGCGGCGGACCGGGCCTTGGCCAGGGCGCGGCGGCCGAGCGGGGAGACCTGGCGGCCCAGGGCGCCGGTCATCCGGTCGAGGTACATGGCCAGGATCACGATCGACAGGCCCGCTTCGAAACCGAGGCCGATGTCGACGTTGCCGATGGCCCGGTAGACGGCGCCGCCGAGCCCGCCGCCGCCCACCATGCCGGCGATGACGACCATGGAAAGGCCCAGCATGATGACCTGGTTGACGCCGGCCATGATCGTGGGCAGGGCCAGCGGCAGCTGGAGGCGGAGCAGGATGTCGCGCGGCGTGGTGCCGAAGGCCTCGGCGGCCTCGACGAGTTCGCCGTCGACCTGGCGGATGCCGAGCTCGGTCATCCGGACGCCGGGCGGCAGCGAGAAGACGATCGTGGCGATGATGCCGGGGACGACGCCCACGCCGAAGAAGATGACGCCGGGGATCAGGTAGACCATGGCCGGCATGGTCTGCATGAAGTCCAGCGCGGGGCGCAGGAGCGCGCTGACCCGGTCGGAGCGTGCGGCGAGGACGCCGAGCGGGACGGCGACCACCAGGGTGATGAGGGTCGCGACGAGGACCAGGGACAGCGTGGACATGGCCTCGGACCACAGTCCGAGGGAGTCGACGAGTGCCAGGCCCGCGAAGGCGAGCAGGCCGGCGAGCAGGCCGCGCAGCCACCAGGCGACGACGGCCAGGATCCCCGCGAAGAGGAGCGGGGTGGGCGCGGACAGCACCGCTTCGATGCCGTCGTCGAGGCCGGTGACGAGGGAGCCGATGGCGTCGAAGAGCCAGGAGAGGTGGCGCTGGAGGAAGTCGACGCCGTGGTCGGCCCAGACTCCGAGGTGCAGGCGGGGCATCAGGCGGCCACCTCCGTGCAGCGCACCGGGGGACGCCGCTCGTCGCCGATGAACCCGACGAGGCGGCCCTGCGGGACGGAGCCGACGACGGCGCCGTCCGCTCCGGTGACGGCGACCGGGTGGGGGACGCGGACGCTGACGGCGCACACGTCGGCGAGCGGGGTGTCGGCGCTCACGGTGGGACAGCCGCACGACAGGTCGGCGCCGGCGGGGGCCGGTGCCATCACGGCGTCGGCGGTGAGGACGCGCGAGCGGTCGACGTCCTGGATGAAGGAGGCGACGTAGTCGTCGGCGGGGCGGGTGAGGATGTCCTCGGCGGTGCCCTGCTGGACGACGCGGCCGTCGCGCATGACGGCGATGCCGTCGCCCAGGCGCATGGCCTCGTTGAGGTCGTGGGTGATGAAGACGATCGTCTTCTTCAGGGTGCGCTGGAGTTCGAGGAGCTGGTCCTGCATGTCACGGCGGATCAGCGGGTCGAGGGCGCTGAAGGACTCGTCCATGAGGAGGAGGTCGGCGTCGGTGGCCAGCGCGCGGGCCAGCCCCACGCGCTGCTGCATCCCGCCGGACAGCTCGTCGGGCCAGGAATTCTCCCAGCCGCCGAGCCCGCACAGCTCCAGGGCCTCCGCGGCCCTGCGCTCGCGCTCGGCCCGGGGGACGCCCTGGACCTCCAGTCCGTAGCCGGCGTTCTCCAGGACGTTGCGGTGCGGGAACAGCGCGAAGTGCTGGAAGACCATGCTGATCCTGGTGGAGCGGACGCGGCGCAGCTCGCGCGGGTCGAGGGCGGTGAGGTCCTCGCCGTCGAAGAGGACGCGCCCGGAGGTGGGCTCGAGGAGCCCGTTGAGCATGCGCAGCAGGGTGGACTTGCCGGATCCCGACAGGCCCATGACGACGAAGATCTGACCCGGTTCCACTCGGAACGAGACGTCGATCACGGCGGCCGTCGTACCGTCGGCGCGCAGCGCCTCGCGGTCGGCGCCTTCTTCGAGCGCGCGGACCGCGGACGCCGAGTCGTCGGGGTTCCTGCCGAACACCTTGTACACGTGCTCGGTCTGGAGCGTGGACACATACACCTCACGGGTCGTACCTGAGACGACTCGCCGCCTTCCGGAGGACCGGGGGGCGGCGAGCCGCGGAGCGGGACGGGATCGGCCCGTGTGCGCCCCGCGCCGGCCCAAAGAGCCGGAGCGCGGAGTTCCGCTCCAGCGCCCGCCTTCCCGGCATTAACCGCAGCAAACGCAAAGGTGAGCCAGCTCACGGTCCCGGCCCGTTTCGGCGGAGCACCGCCCCCGGGTGGCGGCGCCGACCCCCGACCGGAGGGGCCGACCCCCGACCGGAGGGGCCGACCCCCGACCGGAGGGGCCGGGCCGTGGACCGGAGGGGCCGGGCCGTGGACCGGAGGGGCCGGGCCGTGGACCGGTCGTGGCCGGGCGGCGGTCGTACCGCGGGTCCGGCCGTGGCGGGACCCCCTCTTGCCCATCCGGAAGGGCGATGCCGCGCAGGCGCCCCGAGCCCGTCCGCGCAGAGCGGCGGCCACGACGGCAGCACCCGGCCCACCGGGTGCGCAGCGTCTCGGCGCCGGCGCGTGCGGCGATCCGCAGGGTCGAGGAACAGGAGAGGTGGCCCGACGCGGTCGCGCGTGCGCCCGCTCACATCGACTCGACCCTCAGGCAGCCCGGGCACTGCCTGAACGCCTCCGAAGCCCAATCCCCCGGGACGACGCCCGCGAGGACCTGGAACAGGCGATGCCGCACCCTCCCCCGGGGCCGGACGCGACCCGGGGGGGGCACCGTACCCCGCCGGAGCCCAACCGCGGGGAGTCCGCGGTATTCGGCTGGCACCGGACCAGGGTGCGGGAACGCTGCCGGGCGCAGACTCGTACTGGATCCGGGCGGTCACTCCCGGCATCCGGGCCACCTCCGCGATCGGCCGGTCCGTCACCGCGACCGTCACCCCTCACGATCGCCTCAGCGGGTCGCTCCGGCCCTGTTCACGACCGTGGAAGCCGCCGCAACGGCAACCCGGGCCCCGACGGACGCGGACGGGGTCGGTGTGGCGGGCGCTGCGCTTCCGGTTCGGGACCGGTCTCACGCCACCGTCCGGCGTCTCCTCAACTCGGCGAGCCAGATCCGCACCTGCTCGTCGTCGTGCAGGAAGCCGCCGCCCCGACCCGCAGGAAGGTCGATTCCGTGCAGCAGGTCCAGTGCCCACCAGGAGAGGTCGTCCCAGTCCAGCTCGTCCCGTGCCACCCAGCCGGCGGCCCAGCGGTCCGCCTCGTCCCGCGTGAGCCGACCCTCGACGAGCGCAGCAAAACGGTCCTCGATCTCGTCCGGAGTCGGCTGGGGAGTGGCACTCATGCCCCGACCGTACACGCGGGGCGGTCGGGGCCGGCATGCGATGATGCCCACGATTCCCGGACGGAGGACGTTTGTTCGTTTTTGTGTGTGCAGGGTGCGACGCCGACCTGACCGCCCCGCTGTCCCAAGTTGCCCTGCCGGTCCACGCCCACCAGCAGTACGGCAACGGAGCCCAGCTCCCGGTGCTGATGGACCCCGGAACCTTCGCCGTGGAACCGGAGCCCTGGGGGCCGCCCTGGCGGAAATGGGCGGAGATCGACCCGGACGAGGCGGAGGCGCGCGGCATCTACGCACCCGTCCACGCGCTCTCCGACAGCGCGCCCGGCGCGGTCGTCATCGCACCCGGCGAGGCCCACGGCACCGTCCTGATCCCGGAGAACCGTGGCACCAGCTACTGCTGCGGCCTCGACGGGGCCGGCGGCCCGAACACGGGGTGCGCGGCCTGCGGCCGGCCCGTGGCGACCCGGATCGACGACTGCTCGCTCTGGCAGGCGGTCTGGCTCGACCCCGTCGCCGTGCGCCGCGTCCCCGTCGGCGGCGGCGAAGAGCCGCCGCTCTCCTGGCCCGAGCTGCTGGAGGCGCGGGAGGCCACGCCCCCCTTCGAGTCCATAGGCTCTTGGGGGTGCGGGCCCGGGGTGGAGAAGTGGTGGTCGTCGTGGAGCCCCCGGTGGGAAGCGGCAGCGGGCCGTGCCCTCGCCCACTTCCTCGTGGCGTCGGACGGGCGGCCGGTGACCGTCCCGGACGGCCTGACCGCAGAGGTGTTCCAAGGCGCCCTCGACTCCCTGCTGCCCGCGGGCCCGCCGGCCCGGCACGCCGTACTCGCCGGCCCCGGCCTGCCCGCCCCCGACGCGGCCGCGGGCGCCCTTCTCGTACCCACCCATCCGCAGAGCGGGCAGACCTGGAGCCCCGACGGCCCGGCCGCGTCCGCGTACCGGGTCCCCCTGCCGTTCGGCGTGTGGCGGTACCTGGCCTTCCCCGAGCCGCACCCGGCCATCACAACGACACTGAGCCGGATGCCCGCCGGCATGCTGCGCGAGGACCACCCGGTCCCCCCGCCCCACCACCACCCCCCGTTCCGAGTCGACTCGCGAACCTTCCGCGACACCCTCGTCCGCCTCCCCGCCATCCGCACCCCCTGGCTCCGCACCCTCCTCGACAACCTCACGCGCAACACGCCGGCCGGCATCTTCTAGGGGCACCGTCCGGCGGGCCGGAGGCACGGCCGATGGGTGTCTACCCCTGGACGCTGACGTGGGGGCGACATCGCGGTGCGCCACGAAGAGTTCGGCACGCGGCGCAGCTCGGAACCGTTGGCAGGTTCCGCCGTGCACCCGGACCAGGTCCAAGATGCGATCCACAGCTCGACACCGACGGCACCGGATCGCTCCGCCTGCAGCACAAACGCAGTCGACCTGCCCGAGCAACGCGAGATCAAGAAGATCTCCTCGTGGGCGGCCATTTTGTTTGCACCCACGTTGGTCGGAACCATCTACGGCATGAACTTCGAGTACATGCCCGAGCTGAAGTGGGCAGGCGGCTACCCCTTCGCAATCCTGCTGATGGCAGTGGTTTGCGTCAGCCTGTACGTCATCTTCAAGAAGCGCGACTGGCTGTAGACAGCGAGCAACCCCCACCGGTCATCTTCGCTACAGCGAATACACCTGAGGAGGCAGTTCGGGGTTCCGGGGAGAATCTGGGGAGAATGCGCCGCGCCGGGGAGCAGGCTCGCGCGGCGCTCCAGGACGGTAGGCGAGCGAAGCCGCCAGCCTCATTAACACCGCTGAGGCTCCCGAGGCCAATACACACCTGCTCTGGTGCCGCCCTCCGCGCCAAGTCCTGACCGCAGGCCCCACGTGACCCCCGCTGCGCTTTGAGGGAGGTGCCTGGCTGACCCGGCAGGACATCAGAGGCGGCCCTGTGCCGATAGACAGCAACGAGCCCCGGGCCACGACCGATTCACGGTCTATAGCTCACTCGCTTATTGCCGGCATGTGGAACACCCGGTGGAAGGGCGTGCCAGCACTGCTGCCGGGAGGCCAGGTGAACGCACCGACCCAGACCGGGGCTGGCGAAGATCGTCTGCTGTAGTTATCCGGCATGCGTGTCTGCGACAACTCCGGCGTTCAGCATGGACGTTGACCAAAGCCCCTGCGCCGCGTCCCTTCAAGAACTGCGCAGGGGCTGATCGACAACGCCCTGGGGGCCTGCCTTGTTCCACCGTACGCAACTCTCTACCTCCGAGTCACGCACCCTGCCCGCTCCCCCGCCCAGTCGTCGCCCGCGATGGCACCGGCTCCGCCCGTACACGCGAACCGCAGCCCACGGACTCGTACGCGGTGTATTCACAGCGATCGGCGGGGGAATCTTCGCCACAGTCGCCTGGTACGTCCAGGCCCGATAGCAGCTGATGGTGCGGTCTGAGACCAGGCCGCACCACCTACCCGGCCACGGATTCAAGACAGCGGAGCGAACATGCGTGTTCTGGGCCTCATCATCGACGACCACTCATGGTTCTTCCGGAACCGCGTCCCTGGGCTGCCAGCAGAGGAAGCCCAGCGGGCGGCAATCCGCAGATGGGCTGTGGAGAACGGCCATGAACTCCTCAGCATCCACGAATACACCAGCTCATCCCACCGTGTGGCGGAGACGTACCTCGCCGGTACCATCCAGGCCGCCCTCATCGCCACCGAGCGCGTCCTCGACGCACCCCTCCACCTCTGGCCAGAGTGGATCGCGGGAGGCATAGGGGAGTACCGACACATGCGGGTACTCGACCGCGGCATCCCCCAACTGATCGCCACCGACACAGGCCAGCCCGTCGACGTGATCCAGCGGCGCTGGACCGCTCGCCGAGCCGTACCGGACCCTCCATCCCACCAGTCAATCCCACTCACTCAGAATCGGCGCATGCAGAGCGCCCGCAGAGACAAGAAGGCCAAGGGCGGGTACGCCTTCGGCGCACCTCCCTTCGGCTGGATCGCCTACCAAGGCTGGCTCCTGCCCGACGTGGATGAGCAGGAGACTCGCACCAGGGCGCTCCAGCTGAGGGAGGAAGGCAAGACGCTTCGACAGGTCTGCGACCTACTGGACGCCGAGGGCTTCAGCACGCGGAGCGGCGCAAGATGGACGTCCGGCACACTCAGTCGGATCCTCGACCGCCCTCCCCCTCCCCCGGAAAGCATCCACCCGCCTACCGAGCCCTACACAGACCTCTACGACAAGGCCGTCGCCGCCAAGCTCCGCAGAGCGGGATGGCGCCGGTGATTCCAGGACTCCCGCGAGGTCCAGCGGACCCGGACGGCAGGTCGCTAGCTGCCCCAGGCCCCAGGGTGGGAAAGCTCTCAGACCGTACGGCCGAAGTAGGCGGCAAGCCGGTCGAGTGCGGGGCGCTCTCGGGAGCAATATTGGGCAGGCCGAACATGCCGGTCTGAGGGCGGGCGGGATCGGGTAGTTTCCGTACCAGGTCTGAAAGACCACCTCGACGGTGTCCGGGTGGCCGGCGCGGTCCAGGCCGGTGGCAGGCGCAAGTCGGCCATGCGCGGCCCGAGCCCGCCGCCGGGCAACCGCAACGACTGGCGACTCAGCTCCTCCGTCTGCGGCTTCGCCCCTGCCCTCTTCCCTGCTCGGCATATCGCCAGTAGCCCCTGCCGCCCCCTAACAGATCACGGACAGTGACATCGGCTTCTGAGCGGGGCCACGCGTCAGCCCTCATCCGCAAGCGGGCGACGGCTCGTGCCGCCTGCCAGTAAGGGCAAGAACGGGCTGCGGCAGCCGTCGCACGGCAGCGTCCACCCCAGCGCACTCTGGGCGCGGGCTCGCGCATCATGGCCCGCACCGCTACTGACGACGCCATAATGGAGCAGCTCGGCGGACGCATCCCGTGGTCAGCTACCTGTGACAACAACCCGCGTGGCAAGCAGAGTTCGATCGGGTCTGGTGCAGGTTCGGGTGACAGGTTCAGTCACGCGGCTTGGAGGGCCGGTGTGGTCATGACGGTCTCGTATTCGACGGGGGTCAGGCGGCCGAGTGCGGCTTGTCTGCGGCGTCGGTGGTAGGTCCGCTCGATCCAGGTCACGATCGCGATCCGCAGTTCCTCCCGGGTGGTCCAGGTGCGGCGGTCGAGGACGTTCTTCTGCAGCAGGCTGAAGAAGGACTCCATGGCCGCGTTGTCGCCGGCCGCCCCGACTCTGCCTATCGATCCGGCCATCCGGTGACGGTCGAGCGCCCGGACGAATTTCCTTGATCGAAATTGCGATCCGCGATCGGTGTGCAGGATGCATCCGTCCACGTGTTCACGCCGGGCCACGGCGTTATTGAGGGCGGTCACGGCCAGGCGGGACTTCATCCGCGCGTCGATGGAGTAGCCCACGATCCTGTTGCTGAACACATCCTTGATCGCGCAGAGATACAGCTTCCCGTCACCGGTGGCGTGCTCGGTGATGTCGGCGAGCCACAACCGGTTCGGGCCCGCCGCGGTGAAGTCACGACGGACGAGATCGTCGTGCACCGGCGGGCCGGCCTTCCCGCCACGGCCGCGCTTCTTGCCGAACACGCTCCACCAGCGGTTCTCCCGGCAGATCCGCCACGCCGTCCGGTCCGCCATCGCCGCCCCGGCCCCGCGTGCCTCGTCGGCCAGGAACCGGTAGCCGAACTCCGGGTCCTCGCGGTGAGCGTCGAACAGCGCGTTCGCGCGATACGCCTCCTCCAGCACGGCGTCGGCCACCGGCTTGTCGAGCCACCGGTAGTACGGCTGCCTGGCGAGCTTCAGCACCCGGCACGTCACCGTGACGGACACCCTGTCCCCGGCCAGCTCCTTCACGAGCGGGTAGATCCTTTTCCCGGCAGATGCGCCTGAGACAGATACGCCGCGGCCCGACGCAGGACCTCGTTCTCCTGCTCCAACAGCTTGATCCGCCGACGTGCCTCCCGAAGTTCCACGCTCTCCCGGCTCGTCGTCCCGGCCTTGGTCCCGTCGTCGATGTCCGCCCGGCACATCCACTTCCACAACGTCATCGGATGGACCCCGAAATCGGTGGCCACCTGCTCGACCGTCACACCCGGACCACGGTTCCTCGCGACCCGCACGACGTCCTGGCGGAACTCTTCCGGATAAGGCTTCGGCACAGCGACATCCTTCCCACCTGCCCAACAAGGCAAGCCAGTTCAGATGTCACCCGATCGAGCGGCAGACCCATCTCGGCAGTGCCCTAGGATCCCGCCATGACGCATCCTCCGGAGCCAGCGGGCACGAACAGCCCTGAGACCGAGCAAGCGAGGAACCGCCACGAGCGCGTGCTCCGCATCCTCCGCGGCGAGTTGGGCGAGGAGGTGGTACTCAGTCGAATCAAGGAACTCGGCGGCGGTTACACCGGTGCCGAAGTCGTGCTGGCCGATGTCATGCGCGCCAACCGCCCCGAGCCTGAGGGGCATGTGATCCTCAAGGTTTCACCGGACTCCGGGGAGCGTCAGCACGAGGCACACCAGCGGTTCACGACAGACCTCGGCACCTATGGCGGGCGGCATCTGCCACAGCTGCACCTGTCAGCCGCCGACGATCGGCTCCGCGTCGACGTCTACGGTATTGCCGGGGAGTCCCTCGTGCATGTAAAGGCAGCTGACCAATCCGGATCCCTGGTGCTGGTCGACGCATGCGGTGAGGTGAGCGGCGGGTTGCTGACCGCCCAACTCGGCCAGAAGACTGGCGGAGGTATGAAGACCGTCCGCGAGGTTCTCGAGGCCTGGCTGGGCGTGGGGTTCCCGCAGGGGAGGCGGGGCCGTGCGCTGCAGGAGACCCGGAGGATGGCCGGGATCTCGGGCACCACCTTCGTCCTGGGAACCAGGGTCTTACCCGATCCGTGGTCGCTACTGGGCGAGACCGAGCTGATGGATGGCGAGATCTTCGTCCTGGAGGGCGCCTCCCATGGCGACCTGCACCTGCGCAACATCCTGATCGACATGGCGCGCAAGGATGAAGTGCACTACTGGCTGATCGACGTGAACTGGGGTACGGCGAAGCCGCTGTTCTACGACCAGGCCTATCTGGAGACAGCGGCACTGCTCGCCATGGAGGACCGGCTCAAGAGGCCGGGACCCGCACAGGCCCTGATCACCGTAGATACGGGTGGCATCTTCGAGATCGGGGGACAAGACTTCGGACATGTGGTCGAGCGCATCCGCGGCAGGGCTCTGCGCACAGTCGCCGAGCGGGAGCCGAGCCGCGGGGACTCCCTCGAACGACTCTTCAGGCTGGCCCGGCTGGGTGCCTCCCTGAACTTCGCGGCCAAGAACATGCCAGAGTCCCTGAGGACCGAGGCCTACCGGATGGCTGGCTGGAACGCCCTTCAGTACCTCGACCACTATCACCACGAGCTTCTGGGCCGCATGTTGGCCGAGTCCGTCGACCCTCACCCCGCGCAGAACAGCTTCGACGGATCTGCCATGCCGACACCGGCGTCCGACGCAGTCGCCAAAATGAAGGAGCGACTGGCACCCCTGGTGGCCGCCGTACACAGCGGAACCGACGGCTTCCTCATCGTGGAGGACGGGGTTCTCGACGAAAACATGGTGCACCTGCTGGCGCACCGCTGGTCGGTGATCATCGATCTGAACCCGCAGAGCGAGGCCAGTGGTCCAGCCGCGCTGTTCAACGAGGACACAGCTGCCTACGCCACAGCCTTCCGGGGCGTCCACCCGTCGCCCCCGGCAGCGCGCAACGCCGTGCCCTGGGTCATGGCCGGTGGATGGGGGAGTCACGGTGAGCAGGCCCCCGAGGGCTTCCGCGAATGGCGCCACGTCTACAAGCAGGTCATGGAGGATGTCCTCAGTCAGCACCGGGCGTCCAGCGCCAACCGGTCGGCGATCGTCGTCTGCGTCACCGCCGACAGCGAGGAGGACAGCCGCACCCGGTGGATCCGGGAGGAGATCGAGGATCTCTACCACGAATCGTTCGACGCTCTGCAGGTGGCGGGTTCCAGCCCCGCCTTCCGGGCCCTGCTCGACGAGTTCGCCCTCGGCCAGCCGACGCGGCCGGTGGGCGCTTCCACAACCCTGCCAGGGGTGGAGGGACCAGTACCAGTACCTCAGAAGTTGCTGGTCCAGCTTGAGGCCGATCTCGTGGTGTTGCATTCGCAGACCATCGAGGCCGAGCTTCGCGACGAGCCATCCGACGAGTTCTGGCGCGGTCGTCCGGCGAGCTGGCTGGATCTGGACAACAGGCTGGACATCCCTCGGGACCTGGGTACCGAGCTCAAGAGCACCATCCTGGACGTGTTGGAGCGGCAGAGCACGAAGAGTCTGGAGCTGTTCCACACCCCGGGCGCGGGCGGCTCGACCCTGGCACGGCGCGTGGCGTGGGACTTGCACCGGGACCACCCCGTAGTGCTGGTCGATACATACAGCCCGGGAACCATCGAACGAGTGGACCAGATCTACCGGCTCACCGGCCGAACGGTCCTGGTGGTGGCAGAGAGCGCCGACGTGTCCCAAAGTGAGCGGGAGGAGCTGTACCGCAAACTCAAGCAGCTGAACGCACCCGCAGTCCTCCTCTGGGTCACCCGGACGTCTCCGCGTACCGGGCCGCGCAACAGCGTGGACAGGCCACTGCTGAAAGATGCCGACGACCGGAAGTTCTTCCTTGGCGACTTCATGTCGCAGCGCGAGGTGGCACAGTTCCGCAAGGAGTACGCCCAACGGGCGCGCACTCCCCGGGCAGCGGCCGCGGTACAGGCGCTCGGGCCGGTCGGCCTCCCGCAGCAGCTCTCCCCGTTCCTCTTCGGCCTGATCGCCTTCGAAGACGACTTCCAAGGAACCGGGAAGTACGTCAAGGCGCATCTGAGCGAGTTCTCCGCGGAGGAGCGGCGGGTTGCCGGCTATCTGGCCCTGATCACCGCTCACGCGCAGCGGGGAGTGCCCAACTCACTCGTCCGTCGCTGGCTGAAAGGGGTGTGGAGGGGCCACACCGCGGCCGCCAACGACTCCCGGGATGGTCTGGAGGACGTCCTGGGCCGAGCTCTGCGCCGACTCGTCGTCGCATACGGCGACGGTGTGCGGATCATGCACCCGACGATCGCCCGGGTGCTTCTGGAGGCGGTCATCGACGCCGCCCGGGGGCAGCACGGCTGGGCCAGCAGGCTGGCGGACCTGGCCGTCGAGTTCATCGACCAGGTGGCGGGACGGATGGGCGATGACGGCGTGGGGCGCGACCTTCTGGAGCACCTGTTGATCAACCGAGGGAACACGGGAGGCCGGCAGAAGCCATTCTCCGACCTGATCCTGACCCTTGGCGGCAACGACTACCGGGAGGACGCCTACCGCGTACTGCTGCAGCTCACCCGCCGGTACCACGCGGAGCCTCACTTCTGGATGCACCTCGGGCGCTACTACCAGCGGTACAAGGGGCTCCAGGACGGCCAGGCCCAGAAGTACATCGAGAAGGCGATCGAAATCGCCCCCAGGCCCGACTCCACGCTCCACCACGCGCTGGGTCTCCTCCACCGCGACGCGGTGCAGGACGCACTGAAGTTCTACCAGGGCAGTGCGCACGATGCGCTGGAATTCGTCCTCGGTCGGTACGAGAGCGGGCTCAGGTCGTTCGAGGAAGGCCGTGGGATCAATCCCGAGGGCGAGCACAACTACGTGACCGCCGTAGAAATGATCGCGGCTGTGCTGGAACAGCTTCCGCGGCTCGCTGGATGCCGCAGGCTGCAGGACCTGGTGGACTCCGGAAGCGACGTCGGGCGTTGGGCGGATACGCAACTCCGCCTGGCCCTCTCACTGCTGGAGGCCTGCGAGTCCGTTGATCCGGAAAATGGTGGCAGCGGGTACTTTGTTAAGGCGCGAGACCGCATCGACGGAGTCACCGGCACCCCGACGGAACTGATCCTTGCATGGCGTGATGTGTCCCTCAAGTCGCGGGCTCACGAGGGTTTCGTCGTGGCTCTCGCCCGAGAGCTACTCAAGGACGAGGCGGTTGCGGAGCAACACGAGTCTGAGGACGTCTTCAGAATGGCCGTCGGGTTCTTCGATTCTGCTTTCGAGCAGCGTGATGGGGACCTAGCGGATCACGATCTGGAACTCTGGTTCCGGGCCTTCCGGAAACTGCCCGAATACACCGATGGCGCGGCCCTCGCCCGCTTCAAAGAGGTGTCCGAGAACCGCAACAGTCCGGTGGCCTCTTACTACCTGTACGTTATCCACTTCATGAGGTGGCTCGATGGGGAGGAGTACGACCAGCAGGTGGCCGCCCGCTATCTGGCGGAGGCGAAGAGGTTCACTACTCGCCGCGACTCGCGGTGGAGCTACGAGTGGGCGGCCAAGCGGACGGGCCGCGACGAGGAGTTCTCTGGGTCCCTCCTGGCGTACCACCGGGACCTCGGTGAGCGCCGTCACAAGACCAGCGACTGGGAGCGCTCCGCCGAGATCTGCCGACGTATCCGCGGCGTGGTGCGGAAGATCGACGGGCGTGACGCTCAAGTCGCCGTCGAGGGCGGCGAGATGCGGGCCTATTTCCCGCCAGGCAGCAAGTTCCACGCGAGCACTCACGTCAACAAGATCGTGGAGTTCGATCTAGGATTCGCCCAGGACGGGCTGCGTGCCTGGCGGGTCGAGCTGGCCCAGGAGCAGCGGCTCCACCGCAACCTGCGGGAAGTGGCCCCACTGTCCGCGCACAAGGGCCCGCCGTCGTATCGGTCCGACGCAGTCCTGGTAGCCGAGGTACCTGCGCCCCGCCCGCCGATCCAGGTGTCTGCACAGATGCGGCAGCAGGCTGTGCAGCGGGCCAAGGAGGACGCCCGAGCCGCCTGTCAGCTCGTTATCGACGAGTTGCTGTCCATCGCCGTGGAGGACGGTGACGTCACCTCGTACCTCATCGGTGCGCAGTTGCAGAGGACATTCGGCGACACACGGTACAAGGAAATGCGGGGGCGGCAGAAACTCCGCGTCTTCGTGGAGAGCCTCGGGTACTCCACCGTACTCACGAAGGACGGACAGTTCGCGGTCCCGCCTATCGGCAAGAAGCAGCGGGATAGCCGCCAAGACGACTGAACCGGGGGGCGGCGCGGAGGCCAGAAGCGCCGCCCTCAGTAGGTAGTGCTGACGGAGGCAGGGCGTGGCCACGCATCGCTCACCCACACGGTACGTAGCCGTCACACCGCCGGCATCACGCCCCTGGCCAGCGGCGATGCGGCTTCGGGGGCCAGCCATGGCTGGGGAGAATCTGGGGAGAATGAAGCCCCGTTGGGGAGCGGCTGGGGAGGGTCGGCCGCATCAATCCGCAGTACGGCGAAAGGGCAGGAAAGGCGGATCGTCGCAGGTCAGACCGCCCGCATTGCCGGTTTCCGCAGGTCAGCTGTGTGAGGGCGACAACTTCAAGAAAATCTCCTCCTGGGCCGCCATCCTCTTCACCCCCACCCTGATCTGGACGATCCGCAGGGGGCCCTGCCGGGCGGCACGGCGTTCCGGGGGCGGGTTGTGGTGGTGTGTGGGCCGGCGGGCCGTGGGGAGGGCGGTGGTCGCCTTGTCGGAGGGGACCGCCGCAGTGGTCAGGGTGGGGAGGTGGCTGTCGCGTAGTAGCGGCGGCAGCCGCTCAGCATGCCTTCCGCGGAGAGGGTGAAGACGTCGACGAAGTCACGCTGCTGGGGCGCCAGTCTGCCCATGGCGATCACGCAGTCCCCGTCGGCGACGATCCGCGTGATGAGGTGCCGGGCCCCGGGCGGGCGGGGCCCCTCCAGTTCCGCCCCGAGGGCGCCGGCGTCCAGGAGGGAGCCGTAGCCGTCGAGGTCTCCTGCGTCGAGGTAGTCGTAGGCGAGGCGTACGTGGTCCACCCCGGAATCGGTGACGACACGGCTCGGATCACGCCGTCCGGTGTACCGGCTGTCCATCGAGGGGTCCTTTCCTACGGCCGCCCCGCGCGGTCGCGGTCCAGCGGTGCGGTGCGGTGCGGTGGGTACAGCTTCCGGGAGGGCCGCAACTTGCCGCTATCGCGCCCCTATCACGCGGCCGGAGTGACCCGCGCCCACCGCGCGGACGGGCCCTCCGCAAGGCTCCGGCCTGCACGGACGGGCCTGCGGGACCCCAAGGCCAGAGGGCCGGTTTTCGGCCAAC
Organism: Streptomyces sp. NPDC093801; assembly: GCF_040701585.1. Lineage (NCBI taxonomy): Bacteria > Bacillati > Actinomycetota > Actinomycetes > Kitasatosporales > Streptomycetaceae > Streptomyces > Streptomyces sp. NPDC093801. Next base: position 186,666 of record NZ_JBFBDP010000019.1, read on the forward strand.
GACGCTTCATCGCCACGAAATCTCCACGCCATGGACAACAGCTCATGCGTTCGGCCAGACTGACCGGGCCGCTCAACCACCTCACAAGCGCGGCTCCAGCTGGGAGACTCATGACCGTTTCGCCCGGCGGGGCACGGCACGCTCTCGAACCGGTGGCCTTCCGGATCCTCGGCCCCCTCTCGGTCATCGGCGCGGTCGGCCCCGTCCGCGTACCGCCGGGACGGCAGGAGGTCATCCTGGCCGCGCTCCTGCTGGAGGCCGACCGCGTCGTCAGCACCGACTACCTGGTGGACCTGATCTGGGAGGACGAGCCCCCGGACACCGCCCGCACCCAGGTCCAGATCTGCGTCTCGCGGCTGCGGAAGCTCTTCACCAAGGCGGGGGTCGCCGCCGCCATCACCACCCGCCCGCCCGGGTACGTGCTCAAGACCGAGGGCGAGCTCGTCGACGCCGTGCTGTTCGCCCGCCGGGTGGCGGACGCGCGGATCGCCGCCCGTCAGGGCCGTTTCGGGACGGCCGCCGAACTCCTGCGTGAGGCAGATGAGTTGTGGGAGGGGGCGTGCCTCAGCGGGATACCCAGCGAGAGCCTGCGGGGCAAGGCCCTCCAGCTCGACGAAGAGCGGATGACGGCCACCGAGACCCGCATCGAGCTGGAGCTCGACCTCGGCCGCCACCACCAGCTGGTCGCGGAGGTCCAGACCCTGGTGCGCCAGGAGCCGCTCCGCGAACGGCTGCGCGGGCAGTTGATGCTGGCCCTGTACCGGTCGGGCCGCCAGGCCGAGGCCCTGGAGACCTACCGGGTCGGGCGGGAACTCCTCGTGGAGGAGCTGGGCCTGGAGCCCGGCAGTGAACTCCGCGGCCTGGAGGCGGCGATCCTCTCCGGCGGGGTGCCGCCCGCACCGGCCCTGGACGCCGAACCTGCCGCTCCCGGGCCGGCCGGGGTGGGGGCTGCCGGTGGCCCGGGCAGCCCCGTACCCGGCTCCGGACCGGCCCCCTCCGCCGCCGCCGGAACCGCCCCCGCAACCGCCCCGGGAGCCTCGGCCGGGCCGGCCGGTCCCGCGGTGCGCGCGCCCGGGCCGGACGCCCTGCCGCGCACCAGCGGCCTGCCCGGTTCCCCCGCCGGCCCCGGCACCGGCCCCGCATACGCCGCCGCCCTCCCCGGGGAGGCGACGGACCCCGGCGCGCCCCTCGCCGGGGGCGCTGACCCTGCGGGGCGGACCTCCGAAGGAACCGCACCGGCCGCTGCCGAGGAGACCCCGCGGCAACTGCCCGCCGACACCTCCGACTTCGTCGGGGACGAGCAGCAGCTCGCGGCGGTCGAACGGGTCCTGCTCGGGGAGGACGGGCGCCGCGCCGTGGGCCTGGCCGTGATCGTCGGCAAGCCCGGCACCGGCAAGTCCACCCTGGCCACACACCTGGGCCACCGGCTCGGCGAACACGCCTTCCCGGACGGCCAGTTGTACTGTGACCTGCGGGGCACCACGGGATCCCCGGCCACCGCCGCGGAGGTGCTCGGCCGCTTCCTGCGGGCCCTGGGCATCCCCGGCCCGGTGATCCCCGAGTCCCAGGACGAGCGGGCCGAGATGTACCGCACCCTGCTGGCCCGGCGCCGGGTCCTGGTGGTCCTCGACGACGCCGCCTCCGAGAGCCAGGTGTGGCCCCTGCTGCCCGGCAGCAGCCGGTGCGCGGTCCTGGTCACCAGCCGGGTCCGGCTGACCGCGCTGCCGGGGGCGCACCGGGTCGAGCTGGACGTGATGGACACCGAGCGGGCCCTGGAACTGCTGGGCCGGGTGATCGGCGACGACCGGCTCGGACGCGAGCGGGTGGCTGCGGAGGCGCTGATCCGCACGGTGGGCGGGCTGCCGCTGGCCCTGCGGATCGTGGCCGCGCGGCTCGCGGCCCGCCCGCACTGGAGCCTGGCCTCGATGGTGCAGCGGCTCGCCAACGAGCGGTACCGGCTGGACGAGCTGACGCACGGCGAGATGACCATGCGGGCGAGCCTGTCGCTGACCCACGACGGGCTGGGGGCGGAGGACCGGAGGCTGCTGCGGCTGCTGAGCCTGGCCCAGGGGCCGACCCTGCCGGGCTGGCTGGCGGGGGCGCTCCTCGACGACCACCGGCCCTTCCCCTCGGACCTGTTGGAGCCGCTGGTGGACGTGCAGATGCTGGACGTGGTGGGCGTGGAGTCCACCGGCGGGTTCCGGTACCGCTTCCACGAGATCATCCGGGTGTTCGCCCGGGAGCAGCTGGCCCTCCACGACGAGCCCGCCGTGCAGACGGCGGCGCTGGAGCGGATGCTGGGCGGCTGGCTGTCGCTGGCCGAGCAGGCGCACCGGCGGATCTACGGCGGCGACTTCACGGTGCTGCACGGCACCGCCCCGCGCTGGGTGCCGCCGGAGAGCTGCGTGTCGGAGCTGCTGGTGGACCCGCTGGAGTGGCTGGACAGCGAGCACGCCAATCTGGTGCAGGCCGTGGAGCACGCGGCGCGGGCCGGGATGGACGAGCTGTGCTGGGACCTGACGGCGACCCTGGCCACCCTGTTCGAGGGCAAGGGGTACTTCGACGACTGGGAGCGGACCCACCGGCGGGCCCTGGAGTGCGCGCGTGCGGCCGGGAACACCCGGGGTGCGGCGGCCCTGCTGAGTTCGCTGGGCGTGCTCTACCTGGGGCGCAGCCAGCAAGAGGAGTCGCGGGCGGCGCTGGCCTCGGCGCTGGACCTGTTCCAGGAGGTCGGGGACCGGCAGGGGCTGGCGCTCTGCCACCGGGACCTGGCGCTGCTGGAGCGGATGCGCGGGGACGAGGAGCGGGCGCTGACCCTGTACGACCGGGCGCTGCGGGATTTCGACCAGGTCGGTGACGTGGTGGGTCGGGCCATCGTGCTGACCCAGAGCGCGCACATCTGGATGCGCCGGGGCCAGGTCACGGCGGCGCAGTCCCGACTGGACGAGGCCCTGGGCATCTACCGTTCGGTGGGGTACACCGGCGGGCAGGCGCGGACCCTGCGGCGGGCCGGCCAGCTCCAGCAGGGGCAGGGGGAGCACGAGCGGGCGGTGCGGACCTTCATCGAGGTCCTGGAGCTGTGCCGGGACGACGGTGACGTGATCGGCGAGGGCCACCTGCTGCGGGACCTGGGGAACGCGCACGCCGAGCTGGGGCGCCGGGAGGCGGCCCGCGGCTTCTACGCGCAGGCCCTGACGGTCCGTGAGCAGATCATGGACCACGGCGGGGCGGCGCTGGTGCGGCTGGACCTGGCGCGGCTGCTGTCCTCGGGCGGAGCGGCGGACCGGGCGCGGGCGCGCGAGCTGCTGGACACGGCGGTACGGGCGTTCCGTGAGCGGCGGATGGCGCCGGAACTGGCCGAGGCGGAGCGGATGCTCGACGCGGTGGGCCCGCTGCGGACGGCCGTGGTGCCGGCGGTGCCCGTGGGGTCGGAGTCGGCAGCCGGGGTGGGTCTGCTGGGGCCGGCGGCCGGAGCGGGCCTGGTGGGGCCGACCGGAACGGGGCTGCTGTCCGGGGGCGGCCCGGTGTCCGGCGCGATGTCCCTGGGCTGACCGCCTGCGGTGCGGGTGGTGCCGGGGCGCTGACGGGGCGTTCGGCCTGCGGGGCCGATCCGGGCCGTACCGGCCGTGCCGGGGCCGAGGCGGGTCATGCCGGGGGCCGAGACAGGTCGTACCAGGGGCCGATCCGGGGGCCGAGACAGGTCGTACCAGGGCTGGGCCCAGGTCCAGAGGCCGTGCCGGTCCGGTGCCGCGAACGTCGGCCTGCGGGGGCTACCGCGAGGTCGCAACCGGGGCCGTACCGAGGCCAGGACGGGTCGTGCCAGGGCCGTGGCCGAGGCAGGTCGTGCCAGCTGCCGGAACGGGTCGTGCCGGGGCCGAGGCGGGTCGTGCCGGGGCTGGGGGGCCGGGGAGCGTGCCAGTCCTGCCGGGGGGCGCGGTGGGTGGTGCGTCGGGGGTCGTGGGGGTGCCGGGGCCGGCGGCCGGGCCGGTGTCAGTCCCAGGGGTTGGTGCCCGTGCTGGAGGACGGCGACGGGGTGGCCTGCGGGGCGGCCGGGGCCGGGGCGGTGACGCCGGTGGGGGTGGGGCCGGTGGCGGCGTCGGCCTGGGCGATCTGGGTTCCGACGAGGGTGGCTCCGGCGATGGCGACGGCGACGAGGGCGGCGCGGAGGGCGGGGGCGAGGTTCATGTCCGGGTCCTTTCGGCGGTGCGTCCCGGCTGTTCCGGGCCGCTTCCTTCCTTGTGGGCACCACGTTAGGAAGGGCCGGAATCCCGGCACCGTCCCCGCCGTTATCGCCGCGCTATCACGGGACGGTCAGCGCCGGGCAACCCGTGATGGCGGTGAGGACGGCCGCCCGGCGGGGACGGTGCCGGGGATAGCGTCCGGGCTCCGCGGCGGGCGCGCCGGGAGATGCCGCCGGGATAAGGGCGCTGCCGACGATGGGGCCAGGAACCGGGCGCCACCACCCCAGCCCGGTCGTTCCCCACCACCTTCGCCGGGAGCGCCATCGTGAACACGATCACCGTGCAGTCCGTCCCCTCCTCCGCCGTCCGCCCGACCGCACCCGCGGCCCCCGCCTCCCCGGCCGGAGCGGGCCCCGCGCAGGGCTCCACCCCCCTCGGCTCGCTGATCCGGGCGCACCGGCTGCGCATCGGGCTGACCCAGCGGGAGCTGGCCGACCTGTCCACCATCAGCGTGCGGGCCATCCGCGACCTGGAGCAGGGCAGGGCGAGACGGCCGCGTACGGACACGGTCCGGCTGATGGCGGACGCCCTGCGGCTGGGTCCGCGGGCCCGGGCGGCGCTGGAGGCGGCAGCCCAGCAGGGCCGCGGCACCGGCGGGGGCTGGGCGGAGCCGCCGGCGCCGCCGACGGCCCTGCACGCGATGGCGGGCCGGGCGGGCGAGGAGACCGTCCTGGCGGGCGAGCTGGCGGCGGCGACGGAGCGGCTGGTGAACGTGGTCGGGCTGGCCGGGTCGGGGAAGACGCGGCTGGCGCTGGCGGTGGCGGAGCGGCTGCACGGGACGGGCCTGCCGGTGCTGTGGCACGCCCTCGGGGGCGGCGCCGCCGAGTACCTGGGCTGCCACGACCGCGAACTGACGGGCCGTCTGACCGCGGTGGCGGCCGACCTGTTCGGGTTCGGGCCGGGGCCGGACGGGTCGGCCGCCGGGGACACGGCGGCCCTGGCGGAGCTCCTCGGCGAGGCCCCGGCGCTGCTGGTGCTGGACGGGGCGCCGTCCGTGGCGCCGCGGGTGGACCGGCTGACCGGTCTGCTGCGGGCCTGCCCGGGACTGCGGCTGCTGGTGACCTCGGACGCGCCCTGGGGGGTGCCCGGGGAGCGGATCTTCCTGCTGTCGCCGCTGGCGGTACCGGAGGAGGGTGCGGACCCCGGCGCCAACCCGGCGGTGCGGGTCTTCCTGGACCACGTGCGGCGGACCCGGCCGGAGTTCACCGCGGGCCCGGCCGAGCTGGAGCGGGCCGCCGGGGTGTGCCGGGTCCTGGACGGGCATCCGGGTGCGCTGGCCGCGGCCGCCTCCTGGCTGGTGGTGTACGACCTGGCGGCGCTGTACCGCACCCTGGCCGAGGACCCGGCCGCCCTCCTGGACCACCTGGGCGGTGCGGGCGGCGGATCCGGGCTGCGGGAGACCCTGCTGGAGCGGCTGGGCAGGCTCCCCGCGGGCCCGCGGGCCCTCCTCGACGCACTGTGCGCCGCGCCCGGCGGTGATCTGCCGGGGCCGGACCGCGGCCGGGAGCTGGCCGATCTGACCGCCCTGACCGGGCTGGCGCTGCCGGAGTGCGGGCGGCTGCTGCGCGAACTGCTGCTCAGCGGGGCGGTGCGGGCCGAGCACCGGGACGGCACCTCGCGGTTCCGGGTGCTGGGGCCGGTGCGGGCCGCCTGGGCCTGCCGTGCCGGGACAACTGCCGCCGCACGCTGATCTGCTCCCGGAGTGCCGGAGCAACTGCCGCCCGGGCGTGCCGGGCGGGGCTTGGATGACGTACGGCGAGAACGACCCGAGGGCCGCACCGGCCGGGCCGGGACTTCCGACCCCGAGACGAGACCGAGGAGCACCCGCATGTCCCCCAACGCTTCTGCACAGGGCACCGCGCACGGGCCTGCCGCTGTGCGGCTGCCGCTGTCGGCGGCGCAGCGCGACATCTGGATGGCCCACGGCCTGGACGCCTCGGGCTGCCGGTACAACATCGGCGAGTTCCGGGAGCTGACCGGGCCGCTGGACGTGGAGCTGCTGGCCCGCTGCTGGTACCGGCTGGCGGCCGAGGCCGATGTGCTGCGGGTCCGCGGGGTCGGCGCCGGTGAGGACGGGGTGCCGTGGCAGCAGGTGTGGGCGGAGCCCGGTGACCGGGCGCTGCGACGCGTGGACCTGGGCGGGGCGGCCGATCCGGTCGCGGCGGCCCGGGCCTGGATGGACGAGGAGCTGGCCCGCCCGTTCGACCTGGCGCAGGACTGGCTGTCCCGGCACGTCCTGATCGCGGCGGGCCGCACCGCGGCGGGCGAGGAGCGCTGGTTCTCCTTCCACGCCTACCACCACCTGGCGATCGACGGGATGGGCGTGGCCCTGCTGGACCAGCGGCTGGTGGAGCTGTACGAGCGGGCGTCGGCCGGGGAGCCGTGGGGGGATTCCCCGTTCGGGGCGCTCGCGGAGCTGCTGGCGGAGGACGCGGAGTACCGCTCCTCCGCCGAGGGCGCCGCGGACCGGGCGTACTGGGCGGAGCGCCTGGCCGGGCTGCCGCCCGTACCGCGGCTCGCGGAGGGCCACACCGGGAGGAGCGTGCCGGGGGCGCTGCCGTTCGTGCGCCGCACGGTGGTCCTGGGGCCGGAGCGGGCGGAGCGCCTGAAGGCGGTGGCGCGGGAGCACCGCACCCCATGGACGATGCTGGTGATCGCGCTGGTCGCGGCGTACGTGCACCGGGCGGGCGGTACGGACGAGCCGGTGCTGGGCCTTCCGGTGACGGGGCGCCGCACCGAGCTGGCGCGCCGCACCCCGGGGATGCTGTCGAACGTGGTGCCGCTGCGGGTGCCGGTGCGGGCCGACGGCTCGCTGGCCGAACTCCTGCTGACGGTGCGGGAGGTGGCCCGGGAGGGCCTGAAGCACCAGCGGGCCCGGTACGAGGACGTGTGCCGTGACCTGGGGCTGGGCGAGTCGGACCGGCGGATCGCGGCACCGCTGGTGAACATCATGGCGTTCACGCCGGGGATGCGGTTCTGCGGGCTGCCGACCACGCAGCACAACCTGGGCAACGGGCCCGTGGAGGACCTGGCGGTCGGCGTGTACGACCTGGGTCCGGAGGGCGGGCTGCGGGTGGACTTCGACGCCTCTCCGGAGGTGTGCGACATCGAGGGGGTGGCCGGCCACCAGGACCGGTTCGCCGTCTTCGTGGAGCGGTTGCTGGCGGACACGGGACTGCCGTTGTCGCAGGTCCCGCTGCTGGGGGCCGAGGAGGAGCGGCGGGTGCTCGGCGGGTGGTCCGGGCGAGCCGTCCCGCACACCGGAGAGCCGGTGCTGACGGCCCGGTTCGAGGAGCAGGCGCGGCTGCGGCCGGAGGCTCCCGCGCTGGTCTTCGACACCGAGACCGTGACGTACGGGGAGCTGAACCTCCGCGCCAACCGGCTGGCCCGGCACCTCCGTTCACGGGGGCTGGGCCGCGGAGACCTGGCCGGCATCCTCCTGGAACGCGGGATCCCCTTCGCCGTGGCCGTCCTCGCCGTGGTCAAGACCGGCGCCGGATACGCCCTCCTCGACCCCGAGTTCCCCGACGAACGCCTCCGCGGCACCGCAGCCGAGGCCGGACTCCGGGTCCTGGTCACCGACAGCGCCCACGCGGGACGCGGGGTGCGGGGGCCTTGGACGGAGGTCCGTACCGACGCCGAGGCCACGGAGACCGACGAGTACGCCGACCACGACCTGGAGGTGGCGCTGACCGGGGACGACACCGCCTGCGTGATGTTCACCTCCGGCTCCACCGGACGCCCCAAGGGCATCCTGTCCACGCACCGCAACCTCGTCTCCACCGTCACCGGCCAGAGCTACGCCCACTTCGGGCCGGGCGAGGTGTTCCTCCAGTGCTCCCCCGTCTCCTGGGACGCCTTCAGCCTCGAATTCTGGGGCGCCCTCCTCCACGGCGGCACCACCGTCCTCCAGCCCGGACAACGACCCGAACCGGCTCTGGTGGCCGAGATGTCCACCCGGCACGGCGTGACGATGCTCCAGCTGTCGTCGAGCCTGTTCAACTACCTCACCGACGAGCACCCCGAGACCTTCACGACCACCCGCATCGTCTACACCGGGGGCGAGCCCGCCTCCCCCACCCACATCGCCCGCCTCCACACCCTCCACCCCCACCTGACCATCACCAACGGCTACGGCCCCGCCGAGTCCATGGGCTTCACCACCACCCACACCGTGGACCCCGGGGTCCCGGCGGGCGCCACCGT